>NZ_JAJOHW010000015.1 GCF_021129195.1 Chromobacterium aquaticum
GCTCGGCGCCGGCGTCAGCGAACGCCGGCTCGCCACCGCCGGCTACACCCTGCGCCTGCTGCGCGCCGGCTATCTCTACATGCTGGTTCAGCGCCGCGGCCAGCCGCGCGGCTGGGAACGCGCCTGGACCGTGGACGACAAAAGCTGCCTCGCCGCCTTCAATCCCGGCGTGTTCACCCCGGTTCCCCGCGCCTTCCAGTGCGCTACCTCCGGCCACCACGTCAACGCCTCGCTGATCAATGTCGAACATCCCGACACCGTTCAGGAGCTGCGCCTGTTGTTCCTGCCGGACCCGCTGACCCCGCGCATGCTGAACCAGATTCGCGACACCCCGCGGCTGTGGCAGCAACTGCAAAGCTTCAAGCTGGCGCCGCAACCCCAGCCGCATGCGCTGAGCCCGCCGCAACTGGAACCGCATGTGGTGGAATACCGCTTTCTCAAGCAGGATCGGAGCAAGGTCAAACGTTTCGATCCCCACCTGTTCCCCACGCTGGCGGCGCAAGCCGCCAGCTATGACAACAGCCCGCTCAGGCAGAACCCCAAAATCGCCGCCGCGCTGGCCCGGCAGCCGCCCGGCGTCAGCCTCGTTCTCCAGAACGTGTCTTTTCCCTACCAAGAGCGGCTGGACGGCATCCGCGACATCCTTGGCCAGCAAGGCAGTTTCGCCGTCGCCCTGCACGACCCGATCGGCCTGACCCAGGAACTGGCCAACTGGCACAACACCGCCACGCTAGACCTGGAGCGCGACATGGAGCGCGCCTCCGGCTATAACCGTTACAGCCGGCAGCAAGCCTATCAAATCCTGCTCACCGTGGAAGAGGCCCGGGACGCCTTGTACGACAATCACCTCAGGCAACGGCGGCCGGCGCCGGAACTGCTGCTGGATCAGGACCTGCACAGCCGGCCGCTGGGCCGCGACGGCCTGCTGAGCCCCGCGCCTTTCCTGCCCAATGCGCGCAACACCCACCGCAACCGCGCCGAATACGAGCAAACACTGGCGGATTGGGAGCGCCGGCACGGCGCCGCCACTCGTCAGCAAGCCCAGGCCACCTGGAACCGCTACCGCGCCCGGCTCAGCGACGAAGCCGGCTACCGGGCGGCGTTCCAGCAACTGCAGCAGCGCATCCGCCAGGCCGACGCCGAAGCCGAGCAACGCTTCGCCGACTGGCAACAGTGGCTGAACAGCCCGGCATTGCGGCAGACGCTTGGCTACTACGACGACGCCGACCTGGACAGCGGCCACTGTTACGCGCACCAGATCGGCCTGTGTCAGAACGGCGTCAACGTCAGCGCGGCCGGCCAGCGCTGGCTGGCGCTGCAGGCCGACGTCCAGCCCGGCCAGCCCGGCGCGCTGTTGCAGCATGCGCTGATGCTGAACCAGCACAGCGTCAAGACCGCCTTCGCCAGCCCGGACAAATTAGCGGAAGGCGCCAGGCTGCTCAGCGACTACTGGGACAAGCTCAACCAGTCCAGCAGCAGCCTCAGCCACCTGGGCGGCGTCAACCTGCTGGTTTTGCAAGCCGGCCACGCGATGCTGGCCAAGCTGCCGGCCGGCCAAACGCTGGACCGCGCGGTCTTGAGCGCCAGCCGCCTGCACCGGCTGCTGCAATGCGGACTGGGCAAGGTGCGCGGGGACCTGCTGGCCGCTCACTTCCCCAATCCGCAGGCGCGGGCGGCGGCGGCGCAGCGGCTGGCCAAGGCCGATCGCAAGCAAATGAGCGCGGCGCTGCAAGGGCGCTCGCCGCCGGGCAATCTGGCGAGCTTGCGCTTCGCCAGCATCGTCACCCTGTTGGAAATGGCCAATCTGTACGGCAAGGCGCCCAAGATGGGCGACAACTGGCGGGCGGCGGCGGAAGGCAGCGCGGCGATGCTGGGCTTGAGCGCGGTGCTGCTGGAGCTGGGCGCCAACGCCAGCGAGCTGAGCGCGGGCCAGATCCCCGGCCGCGGGCTGGCCCAGCAAGTGAGCGGCCAGCAGCGCGCCATCGTCGGCGGCGGGATGAAACTGGCGGCCGGCGCCTTGGGCAGCGTGGCGGGGATGTTGGGGATGGTGGTGGATTTTAGTGCTTATGTGGAGGCGAGAGACAGAGATAGGAAAGGTCTAAGCTATGTTTATTTCCTTCGCGCAGCGGTGTCAGGAGGTGGTGCTGCGTTGGGCGCGGCGATTGCGCTGGGTTCGGCGGGAGAGTTTCTGGCTTGGGCGTTGAGCAAGGCCAAGAGATACGAGCTGCGCGTCATGGTGCAGGCGATGCTCCGCCTTAGCAACTGGGTCTCCAGCGCCCGTCTATTCGGCCAGCGGGTGTTGCCGCTGCTGCTGCGCGGCGCGCGCCTTGCCAGCGGCGTCGGCTTGGTGAGCACCGGCGCGATCTGGTTGTTGGAGCCGGACGCGCTGGAAAAATGGTGCGATCAATCGATGCTGCGCCAGCGGCCCGGCGATCCGCGCTTCCCCAATTTCAGCGAAGAAATCGAAGCCTTGAACGCCGCCATCCAGGAGTTGCGCTGATGTACTGGATGGAATGGGTAGCGTATGTGCTGCGCTCGCGGCCCAAGCCCGGCATAATTTTGGACAGTATTATTCAACACATCACCGTTAAGGACGCGCCAGGAGATGGTCAACAGGTCACCGATGTGAGGCAGCGCCGTTCCGACACCATCGACGATCATCACGCGATCTACCGTCATACCGATACCTATATCGATGTTTGTACTTATAACGATGATAAGCGAGGCTTGATTACACTCGTACTAGCGGTGTTTACATGGGGGGGGGGGCTAGCTTGGTACAGCGTAATTGATATCTGGCTGGAGTTGTTTGGCTTAAGCCCTAATCAGGCGGTCAGTGCCTTGGAGTTTTGGATTGCTTTTATTGGCTTTACCCTGACAACGCCTGTTTACTGCTATGTTCTGTTGCGTTTTGGTTTCCCCATCTGGCATCTGGAAGCCTTTACATTGCGGCGGCTGGTGGTGCGTTTCAACCGCAAGACCCGCAAAGTCTATCTGCTGCGTCCGCCGTATCTGGGTGGCGTGGCCGTTCACGACTGGGAGCAGGTGGAAGCAGGGCTGCCCGGAGTCGACGACGAGGGCGACACCGCCGGCGCGGCCGGCGGCTTCCTGATCCTTGGCTGGATGCTGGAACGGAACGACAACCCCTATGCCGGCACTACCACGGCGGTGGACGCCGCCTTCCTCGGCGGTCCCTGCGACGACTACGCCCAACTGGTCGGGTTTTGGGAATACATCCGCCGTTTCATGGAGGAGGGGCCGCAGGCCGCGCCGCGGCCGCGGCGGCTGCGCACGCGCTGGCCCAATCCGGTTTCCAGCCTGCTGACGGTGTTCCGCCTCAATCTGCCGGGTGGCATCGGCAAGCTGCCGTTCTTCCGCGTGCTCAGGGTTATCATGTTCCCGGCCTTCTTCATCTGGATGCTGGGCCATCAGCTCTCGCAATTGCTCAGCTACGAGGGCCGTTTCCCCAAGGCCATCCGCCGCGCCAGCGGCGAATCCGAGCTGGGTTCGCTGCTGGCGCTGATCGGCTACAACCTGCTGCCGCTGTTGTACACGCCGCTCTGGGTCTGGCCGCTGTTCGCCTGGCTGGACAATCAAGACCCGTGGCTGCCGTGGCATTGGCTGCGGAGCTGGTTGTGAGCGAAATGGCCTGGCTGGGTGATCTGAGGGTGCGTTCACGCGCAGCCCGGCGTCCGCGTGGGCAAGCCCTGCGGCCTTGCTCCCCCTACAGGCCGGACGCGCTGGAAAAATGCTGCGATCAATCGATGCTGCGCCAGCGGCCCGGCGATCCGCGCTTCCCCAATTTCAGCGAAGAAATCGAAGCCTTGAACGCCGCCATCCAGGAGCTGCGCTGATGTACTGGATGGAGTGGGTAGCGTATGTGCTGCGCTCGCGGCCCAAGCCCGGCATAATTTTGGACAGTATTATTCAACACATCACCGTTAAGGACGCGCCAGGCGATGGCCAGCAGGTCACCGATGTGAGGCAACGCCGTTCTGACACCATAGACGACCATCATGCGATCTATCGTCATACCAACACCTACATTGATGTCTGCACTTATAACGACGATAAGCGCGGTTTGATTAGCTTGGTGCTCGGTGTCATGTACTGGGGAGTTGGTGGGCTTTGGCTAGGTGATGCTTTGACAGACAGCGTACCAGCTATTTGGAGCTGGAAAAAAGTCAATGGGGAAGCCATTGATGCTGAAATGATATTTGTCATGTTGGTGGACTTCACGGTTTTTCCCGCTGTGCTTTATGTACTTTTACGTTTCGGCTTCCCCCTCTGGCGTCTGGAAGCCTTCACATTGCGGCGGCTGGTGGTGCGTTTCAACCGCAAGACCCGCAAAGTCTATCTGCTGCGTCCGCCGTATCTGGGCGGCGTGGCCGTTCACGACTGGGAGCAGGTGGAAGCAGGGCTGCCCGGAGTCGACGACGAGGGCGACACCGCCGGCGCGGCCGGCGGCTTCCTGATCCTTGGCTGGATGCTGGAACGGAACGACAACCCCTATGCCGGCACTACCACGGCGGTGGACGCCGCCTTCCTCGGCGGTCCCTGCGACGACTACGCCCAACTGCTCGGGTTTTGGGAATACATCCGCCGTTTCATGGAGGAGGGGCCGCAGGCCGCGCCGCGGCCGCGGCGGCTGCGCACGCGCTGGCCCAATCCGGTTTCCAGCCTGCTGACGGTGTTCCGCCTCAATCTGCCGGGCGGCATCGGCAAGCTGCCGTTCTTCCGCGTGCTCAGGGTCATCATGTTCCCGGCCTTCTTCATCTGGATGCTGGGCCATCAGCTCTCGCAATTGCTCAGCTACGAGGGCCGCTTCCCCAAGGCCATCCGCCGCGTCAGCGGCGAATCCGAGCTGGGCTCGCTGCTGGCGCTGATCGGCTACAACCTGCTGCCGCTGTTGTACACGCCGCTCTGGGTCTGGCCGCTGTTCGCCTGGCTGGACAATCAAGACCCGTGGTTGCCGTGGCATTGGCTGCGGAGCTGGTTGTGAGCGGAATGGCCTGGCTGGGTGATCTGAAGATGCTTTCACGCGCAGCCCGGCGTCGGCCTTGCCCACGCTACAGGCCGGACGCGCTGGAAAAATGCTGCGATCAATCGATGCTGCGCCAGCGGCCAGGCGATCCGTGCTTGGAAGCTGACGTTTTTGTCATCATCGAAACGGGAGATGGATATGGCTTGGCCTTTTCCGCAATTGACGCGGCCGGATTGGCCGCCGCCGCCGTCGCATGGCCGTTGGCTGGCCATGCTGGCCGGCGCTTTTATTATCGGCATGGTCGCCACCAGCTTGCTGTGGCCGCGCGGTCAGCTCATGGATTGGCGTTTTTGGGGCTGGGCGCTGTTGATTCCCGGTTTGAGCTGGCTGATGTTGTGGGGAGGACGCTACTACCTGTTTGAAACCGAGCGGGAGGAGGTTCAGGCGGAGCGGCAGGCGCAGGACGAGTTGATGCGGGGCTGGGAGCAATGGGCGCGCGCGGCGCTGCCGGTATTGGCTGCCAGCGTGCGTCTGGCGCGCCCGCTGTCGCTGGAACAGCGGCTGGCCGGGAATGGGCCGCAGTATGCGGGCCAGGCATTGAGCCTGCCGCCGGTCTTGGATCCTGGGCCGCTGCCGGAGTGGCTTGCCGTTGAGCCGGAACGGCGGGAGCGTGTTTTGCGTTTGCAGGCTTTATTGCTGGAGGTGCTGACACCGGAGTTGATGGCGCGCTTGGCGGCGCTCGGGAACGGAGACTTGGTCCTGATGGCCAGGGAGGAGGATGAGGCTTTGTGGCGCTTGGTCTGCCGCCAGCAATTGTCCGGTGGTGGCGAGGAGCGCTGGCGGGAGCCGTTAGCGGAGCGGGCAGGGATGCTGACGCCGGAACAGGGCTGGCAGGCGATTTACGATCAGGTGTACCAGCAGGAGAGGCGTCGGCCTGTCTTGCTATTGGGCGCGCTGTTGCACGGGGCCGACGATATGGCGCCGGATGGTTCCGAGCATGGTTTCGCTTTGCTGTTGGGCGGCAGCGATGACGGTGCGCGGCCCATCCGCCATCTGTCGCGTTCGCAGCCGACTTCGGCGGCCGAGTGGTCCGAGGACTTGGCGCAGCTGATGCGAGTGCAGGGCGATGCCAAGCCGCCGGATTGTGTCTGGCACAGCGGTTTGGGGCAAGAAGAGCTGCAAGGGCTGGGCCAAGCGCTGAGCGCGCGGCTGCCGGACTGGTTCCAGCGGGAGAGGGTGCCGCTGGAATCGCTGGAGGATGCGCTGGGCTTGGCGGGCGATCTGAGCTACCCCTTGCATCTGGCCATTTTGTGCCAGCCGGACATGCCGGAAGAGCAATGGCTGGCATGGAAGGACGCGGCGGGCTGCCGGCTGCAGAGGGTGTCCGCCGCGCCGAAGGGCGAAGCGCTCACTCCGGCACCGAGGACAGCGGCAGCTTCATCGTCTGTTTGATCGCGTTCAAGGCGATGGTGGATTTGACGCTGCGCACCAGCGACAGCCGCATCAGCCGGTTCATCACGAAGGTGGACAGCGAGGGCAGGTCCGGCACCACGATGCGCAGCAGGTAGTCCGCCTCGCCGGCGGCGGCGTAGCATTCCAGCACCTCAGGCAATTCATTGATGGCCTGGGCGAATTCCTGCAAGGCGCTTTCGCTGTGGCGTTCCAGGCTGACGTGGGCGAAGGCCATCACCGACAGGCCCACCTGTTCCGGCTTCAAAGCCACCTGGTAGCCCTGGATCACGCCGTTCTCTTCCATGCGCTGGATGCGGCGGCCGATCTGCGACGCCGACAGCGCCACTTGCTGCGCCAGCTTCTGATGGGTGCTGCGGGCGTCGTGCTGCAGCGCGTCCAGGATCTGGTAGTCGAAGCGGTCCAATTCAATTTTGCGCATGATGAGCATTTCGTGGTGTTTATATGCGGCAAGTGTGCAAAAAAAATCGCACACAGGCAAATTTTGCGGTCTTCCCGCATCGCTCCGGGCCTAAACTAGAGTTATCCACCTAAATTCCGGACCCGCCACCATGAACGACCGAGCCGATTTCGTCGTGCCCGACATCACCACGCGCAAGAATGTCGGACTCAGCCACGACCGCGTGGACTTCACGCTGCCGCAACCGCTGGAGCGCTACACCGCCGCCGATCACGCCACCTGGGCCACGCTGTACCGCCGCCAGAGCGAGATGCTGCCGGGCCGCGCCTGCGATGAATTCCTGGAAGGTCTGGAGCGCCTGGGCGTGGACGCGGATCGGGTGCCGGATTTCGCCAAGCTGAATGAACAATTGATGGCCGCCACCGGCTGGCGGATCGTGGCGGTGCCGGGCCTGATTCCGGACGATGTGTTCTTCGAACACCTGGCCAACCGCCGCTTCCCGGTCACCTGGTGGCTGCGCGAGCCGCACCAGCTGGACTATCTGCAAGAGCCGGACGTGTTCCATGATTTGTTCGGCCATGTGCCGCTGTTGATCAATCCGGTGTTCGCCGACTATCTGGAGGCTTACGGCAAGGGCGGCATGAAGGCCAAGGCGCTGGGCGCCTTGCCGCTGCTGGCGCGCTTGTACTGGTACACGGTGGAGTTCGGCCTGATCAACACCCCCAAGGGCATGCGCATCTACGGCGCCGGCATTGTGTCCAGCAAGGGCGAGTCGGTGTACTGCCTGGACAGCGCCAGTCCCAACCGCGTCGGTTTCGATCTGGAGCGCATCATGCGCACCCGCTACCGCATCGACACCTTCCAGAGGACCTATTTCGTCATCGACAGCTTCCAGCAGTTGTTCGACGCCACCGCGCCGGATTTCGCGCCGTTGTACGCGCGCCTGGCCGAGGCGCCGACGCTGGGCGCCGGCGACATCGCCGCGGAGGACAAGGTTTTCAACGTTGGCGACCGCAGCGGCTGGGGCGATTCCGAGGATGTGTGACGCCTTGCCGTGATGGCTGGCAAGCTTGCGATAGACCCGCCACGGCGGGTCTTTTTATTTGTTCCGATTAAAACAAAAATGTGAGTGTTTACTAGATTGATAAGCATTCTCATTTTTGTTAGAGTCCGTTTACGATCTCGCGAGCTAGGGCGAGACAAGGCGAAAACGGCTGAGAAAGCGGAATGTACACACGGTACATGAGCATTTCGAAGCGGTTTTCAACGCCGTATCGCCGCAGCGCAGCAGATCGTAAACAGACTCTTAGAACCTGTTCAAGGTCTCGCGAGCAAGGGCGAGACAAGGCGAAAACGAGCGAAAAAGCGGAATGTACAGGTGGTACATGAGCATTTTGAGCTCGGTTTCAACGCCGTATCGCTGAAGCGCAGCAGACTTTGAACAGGTTCTTAG
>NZ_JAJOHW010000016.1 GCF_021129195.1 Chromobacterium aquaticum
GGTCGGAACAATTCGTGCAATAAGAGCAGCTAACAAACTCCCTGATGCTGCGTTGCGCCGACTTGCCGTACTCAATGTACTGTCTGCGTCGGCGCGCCTTGCCTCAGCCGTAAAACTGAGTTTTGTTAGCCACTCTAAGCCCCTCTAGGTCAGATCCTTATATAAGCTTGCGCATAAAGTTGTCTTTGTCATGAAAAGTGATACTGGACCGCTTTTTTGAAAAGGCAGCCCGCGGGCTGCCTTTGTTTTGCACCTGTGAGCCGGTCCCAACTTTCCGCCGGAACCAAAACAAGGAAAACAGGGCCGCAGAGAAATAGAGAGAAAGGAAACAACATGAAAATGAAGTTAGCCCTGCTTGCCGCCAGCCTGCTGCTGGCCTGGCAGGCGCAGGCCGGCGTTGCCACCGGCATCGACAAGCAGCATTTCGACAGCGCGGTGCGAGCGCAGGACGATATCTATCACGCGGTCAACGGCAACTGGGTCAAGCACGCGGTGTTGCCGGCGTCGGAAGACAACGACGGCGCCTTCAAGCAATTGCGCGACCTGAGCCTGGAGCGCAGCCGCAAGCTGATAGAAAGCGCCGCGGCTCAGCCAGGCGCTTCGCCGGAGGCGCAGAAGATAGGCGATCTGTATCACAGCTTCATGGACGAGGCCGCACTGAACAAGCTGGGCCTGGCGCCGCTACGCGGCGAGTTGGCGGAAATCGCCGCCTTGAAGGACAAGCGCGCGCTGGCGGCCTGGATGGGTTCGGCGCAAAGCCTGGGCGTGCAGCAGCCCCTGGCCTTCTATGTAGAAGCGGACGCCAAGGACGCGCGTCAGTACCTGGCCGGGCTGTACCAGAACGGCTTGAGCCTGCCGGACCGCGACTACTACCTGGGCAAGGACGCGCGCTTTGAAAAAGCGCGTCAGGCTTATCGTGGCTATCTGCTGAAGCTGTTCAAGCTGGGCGGCTATAGCGAGCCGGAGCGGCGCGCCCAACGCGTGTTCGCGCTGGAAACCAAGTTGGCGGAAGCGCAATGGAGCAAGGTGCAGAACCGCGATCCGCAGAAGACTTACAACAAGATGAGCGTGACCGAGCTGAAAAAACAGGCGCCGGGCTTCGATTGGCAGGCCTTCCTGGACGCGGCCGAGGCCGGCGGCATCAGCGTGGTCAACGTCAACCAGCCCAGCTATGCGCAGGCCTGGGCCAAGCTGGCGGCGGAGCTGCCGCTGCAAGACTGGCAGGACTATCTGACGGTGCAGACGCTGGACGCTTACGCGCCTTATCTGGACGACACCCTGGCCCAGACCCGCTTCGACTTCCACGGCAAGGCGCTGGCCGGCACCCTGGAACAGCAGCCGCGCTGGAAGCGCGGCGTGAAGGCGGTGGAGGGCAATCTGGGCGAGGCGTTGGGCAAGCTCTATGTGCAGGCCTACTTCCCGCCGGAATCCAAGGCCAAGATGGAAGTGCTGGTGGGCAATCTGATGAAGGCTTACGCCCAGAGCATAGACACGCTCAGCTGGATGAGCCCGGCCACCAAGAAGGCCGCGCAGGACAAGCTGTCCAAATACATGCTGAAGATAGGCTACCCCAATAAGTGGCGCGACTACGGCGGCCTGGAGATCAAGCGCGACGATCTGGCGGGCAATATCAAGCGCGGCTCGATTTTTGAATACCGCCGCATGCTGGCCAAGCTGGGCAAGCCGGTGGACCGCGAGGAGTGGGGCATGACGCCGCAGACCGTCAACGCCTACTACAACCCCTCGCTGAACGAAATCGTGTTCCCGGCCGCCATTCTGCAGCCGCCGTTCTTTGACGCCAAGGCCGACGACGCGGTCAACTACGGCGGCATCGGCGCGGTGATCGGCCATGAAATCAGCCACGGTTTCGATGATCAGGGCAGTCAGTTCGACGGCGACGGCAATATGCGCAACTGGTGGACGGCGGAAGACCGCGCTCGCTTCGACCAACTGACTGGCAAGCTGGTGGCGCAGTACAACGCCTACGAGCCGCTGCCGGGCAAGCACATCAACGGCGAGCTGACCTTGGGCGAAAACATTGCCGACAACGCCGGCCTGCAAATCGCCTACAAGGCCTACCAGCTGTCATTGGGCGGCAAGAGCGCGCCGGTGCTGGACGGCATGAACGGCGATCAGCGCTTCTTCTACGGCTTCGCCCAGGTGTGGCGCACCAAGATCCGCGACGAAGCCTTGCTGTCGCGCCTGGTGACCGACCCGCACTCGCCGGGCGAATTCCGCGCCATCGGCGCGGCGAGCAATAGCGATGCCTTCGTCGAAACCTTCGAAGTCAAACCGGGCGACAAGATGTTCAAGCCGCAGGATGAGCGCATCCGTATCTGGTAAGCGCGGAACCCAGGCAAGCCGGGGCATGCCCCGGCTTTTGCGCTGGGTCCTGCGTGTAGCGTGGCTGCAATCTGGCTGGGGCATAGTGCGTTGAGTCCGGCTTGGGTTCTCGGAGCAAAAACTCTAAAAAAATGGATTTTCCAAAGAGGCAGGCGGATAATGCCCGCCAGCATTCAGGAGAGATAGGCTGATTTGATGAAGTGCGTTGACGATTTCAGACTGCGGCTAGGCACGCAGGAACTGGTGCCCATCATGATAGGCGGCATGGGCGTGGACATCTCCACCTCGGCGCTGGCGCTGGAAGCGGCCAGGCTGGGTGGCGTGGGCCATATTTCCGATGCCATGGTGCCCACGGTGACCGACCGCCGCTTCAACACCAAATACGTCAAAGACAAGCTCAAGCAGTACAAATTCAATGTCGAGAACAGCGACAAGTCCGTCGTGCAGTTCGACTTGGGCCTGTTGGCCGAAGCCACCCGCATGCATGTGGGCAAGACCATGGAAGCCAAGCGCGGCGACGGCCTGGTCTTCATCAACTGCATGGAAAAGCTGACCATGAACGCGCCCAAGGACACCTTGCGCACGCGCATGCACGCCGCGCTGGACGCGGGCATCGACGGCATCACCCTGGCCGCCGGGCTGCACCTGGGTTCCTTCGCGCTGATGGAAGACCATCCGCGCTTCCGCGACGCCAAGCTTGGCATCATCGTCTCCTCCTTGCGCGCGCTACAGCTATTCCTGAAAAAGAGCGCGCGCAGCAATCGCCTGCCGGACTACGTGGTGGTGGAAGGCCCGCTGGCCGGCGGCCACCTCGGCTTCGGCATGGACTGGGCGCAATACGATCTGGCCGCCATCGTCGTGGAAATCCGTGACTGGCTGCGGGCGGAACAACTGGACATCCCGTTGATTCCGGCTGGCGGCGTGTTCACCGGCAGCGATGCGACCAACTTCCTGGAAATGGGCGCCGGCGCGGTGCAAGTGGCCACCCGCTTCACCGTGGCGCGCGAATGCGGCCTGCCGGAGAAAGTGCAGCAGGAGTACTTCAAGGCCAATGAGGACGATATCGAAGTCAACCAGCTGTCTCCCACCGGCTATCCGATGCGGATGATCAAGCACTGCCCGGCCATCGGCGACGGCATCCGTCCCAACTGCGAGGCCTATGGCTACCTGCTGGACGCCAAGGGCGGCTGCTCTTATATCGATGCCTACAATCGCGAAGTGGCCGCCCATCCAGGCGAGCGTCGCATCAAGGTATGGGACAAGACCTGTCTGTGCACGCAGATGCGTAATTTCGATTGCTGGACCTGCGGCCACAATGCCTACCGTCTCAAGGACACCACAGTCCGGCGCGATGACGGCAGCTATCAACTGCTCAGCGCCGAGCACGTGTTCCAAGACTACCAATACAGCAAGGATCACAAAATTGCCTTGCCGGAGCTGGAGAGCATTGTTCTGGCTTGAGCGGAACAAGATGCGGCAGACTAAAAACCGGAAGCGAGGCTTCCGGTTTTTTTATGCATTACGTGTTTTTACGTAGTTACCTTGTTATTGTCATTATTTAAAATGGAGCAATAAATACCATTCAAATAATTTAAAATAATCACTCTAAGCTCCGTGAACCATACACTGATTCAGGCCGCCGTTTTGGGCGGCTTTCTTGTTCCCGCCGTCGGAGCATCCGCGCTGGACGAACAAATTCTTCGGCATCAGCAACAACAACTGGAGCAGCAGCGCGAAGAGCTGCAACGGCGGCCCGACGTGCTCCAATCCCCATCCGCGCCCAGTCCCGCCGCTCTGCCCGCCGCCGCGGGGGCTCATGAAGGCGCGTGTTTCACGGTGAGGCAAATCGCGCTGGAGGGTATGCCCGTCGCCTGGCGCGGCTGGCTGCCTGCGGCGGCGGCCCGCTGGCAAGGCCAATGCCTGGGCTTGGCTCAACTGGACCAAGTAGTTTCCACGCTGAGCAATGCGATGGTGGAGCGCGGCTATGTGACCAGCCGGGTTTATCTGCCGGAGCAGAACCTGAAGCAGGGCCGCTTGCGGCTGGCGGTGGTGCCGGGCCGCATCCATCAAATCCGGCTCAAGGATGGGCCGGGCGACCGCGGCCTGGCGTCAGCCTTTCCGCTTGGCGCTGGCGATATCCTCAATGTGCGCGCGCTGGAACAGGGTCTGGAACAACTGGGGCGAGTGCCCACCCAGCAGGCGACGATGGAAATCGTCCCCGGACAACAGCCGGGCGAAAGCGATGTGGCGGTCAGCCGCAGCCGCGCGCGCCAGCTGACCGGGCAACTGAGCCTGGACGACAGCGGCCAGCCCGCCACCGGCAGGCTGCAGAGCAACGCCAGCCTGCTGCTGGGCGGTGCCACCGGCTTCAACGACCTGCTGTCCCTGTCCTGGAGTCAGGACGCCGAGCATATCGCCCACCCGCTGAGCCAGGCGCATACCGTGTCCTGGCTGCTGCCCTGGGGCGATTGGACCGCGTTCGCCAGCTATAGCGCCTTCTCCTATCGCCAAACACTCCAGGGTGCCAACCAATCCTTCTCTTCCAGCGGCCACAGCCGCAATACCCTGCTGTCGTTGGCGCGTCTGTTACACCGCGACCAGAGCAGCAAAACCGAGCTCAAGGCCAGCCTGACCCGCAAAGCCTCGCGTAGCTTTATCGAGGACACGGAAATCGCGCAGCAGCGCCGCGATCTGACCATCGCCGGCCTGGAGCTGAGCCATCGCCGCTATCTGGGCGAAGCGGTGCTGGACGCCTCGCTAGGCTATCAGCGCGGCATTGGCGGCTGGGGCGCGCAAAACGAGGCGCAAACCGCCGCCTCAGGCTTCACCGCACGCCATGAACTGTTGCAAAGCCGGCTGGCCTTGCAGCTGCCACTGCGTCTGGGCAGCCAAAGCTGGCGTTGGAACAGCGAATTGCGCGGCCAATACAGTGCCGATCCGTTGTTGCCCTCGGAACAGTTTTCCATCGGCAGCCGCTACACCGTGCGCGGCTTCAATAGCAACAGCCTCAGCGGACGTGGTGGCCTGTATTGGCGCAATGAACTGAGCGCGCCGCTGCCAGCCGTGGCCGGCGCACAGCTGGAAGGCTATCTGGGCCTGGATGCGGGGAGGGTGCTGCACCCCGCCTATGCCGACGATGCCACCCGCAGCCTATCCGGCTGGGCTGCTGGCTTGCGTTTGCAACTGGCGAGCCGGCTCAGCGCCGAGCTTGGCCATGAACGGGCAATGCACCAGCCGCAAGGCTGGAACCGGCCCGCCATCACCCATTTCAATCTGACCCTGCTCTGGCAATAGACCTTGCCCAGCCCCGCGCCTCGTCCAGGTGGATGAGGCGTGGCCCTGTACCGTTTTGGCGTCCTCATCATGAATAAATCACTCTATCGCATCATCTTCAATCAAGCGCGCGGCCAACTGATGGCGGTGCAGGAAACCGCCAGCGGGCAGGGCAAGGGCAGCGGCCGTGGCCAGAATGCGGCGGGGGCGAAATTCGCCGCCGCGCGCGGCTTCGGCTTCAAACTGTGCGCGCTGTGGGTGGGCGTCAGCCTGGGCAGCGCGGCACTGGCAGCCGACATCGTTGCCGATCCCGGCGCGGCGGCAGGCCAGCGGCCGACGGTGATTCAGGCCAATAATGGACTGCCGGTGGTGCAGATCGCCACGCCCAGCGCCGCTGGCGTGTCCCACAACCAGTACCAGCAGTTCAACGTCGGCCCCAAAGGGGCGGTGCTCAATAATAGCGCTCAAGTCGTCAATACCCAGTTGGCCGGCTATGTCGGTGGTAACCCCAATCTGGCCGGCGGCAGCGCCCGCATCATCCTCAACGAAGTCACCCACGCCAACCCCTCGCAATTGAACGGCTATCTGGAAGTGGCAGGCCAGCGCGCGCAAGTGGTGGTGGCCAACCCATGGGGCATCAGCTGCAGCGGTTGCGGCTTCATCAACACCCAGCAAGCGATGCTGAGCACCGGCACGCCGCAACTCAACGCCCAGGGGGCTTTGACCGGCTTTCAAGTCAATGGCGGCGTCATCAGTATCGGCGGCGCGGGCCTGAGCGCCGGCAATGTCGATAAATTCGCCATCATCAGCCGTGCGCTGCAAGTGAATGCCGAATTTCACGCCAAGCAATTGGAGCTGGTGCTGGGCCGCAATCAAGTGGACGCGGACACCTTGCAAGCGCGACCGCTGGCGGCTGATGGCGGCACCGCACCGGCCTTCGCACTGGACGTGGCGCAGTTGGGAGGCATGTACGCCAACGCCATCCGCTTGGTGGGCACCGAGATGGGGGTGGGGGTTAGGCAGCAGGGCGAAATGGCGGCGCGCGCCGGCGATCTGCAACTGACCAGCGCCGGCGACCTGGTGCTGAAAGGCAAGACCTTCAGCCAGCAGGACATCAAGCTCAACAGCGGTGGCAAGTTGGAGCACAGCGGCCAGACTCGCAGCCAGGGCGCGCTGCAAGTGGCCGCCACCGACGCAGCCCAATTGGAAGGTAGCCTGACGGCGGGTGGTGCGTTGGGTTTGGAAGCGGCCACAGTGGCGGGCAAGGGCAGCGTGGCCGCCGGCGCCCATGCCGACGGTAAATTGGGCGAGGCCGGCGCGTTGACGCTGCGCAGCCGCGCGGGCCTGGATTTCCATGGGGAATTGCTGGCCGGCGGCGATGTGAACATTCAGGCGGGTAGCGCCCAGTTGCAGGGCGCGGCTGTAGGCGCCAGCCACGGCGATTTGAGGGTGACGGTGGATGGCGAGTTGAATGCTTCGCAAGCCAAGCTGGGCGCCAAGAATCTGGCTCGTTTGCAAACCGGCGAGGACATCAAGCTGCAACAGGGCGCGCTGAGCGCCGGGCAGTTAGAACTGCAGGCGAGGGCACTGGATAACCGTGGCGGCCTGATCGCACAAAGCGGCGAGGCGGCCGGCTCGGTACGCTTGCAAGGGGTGCTGGACAACCGCGACGGGGTGATCTCTAGTCAGGGCAAAACGCTGAGCGTGGAGGCGGCGGCCATCGACAACCGACATGGCGAGATCAGCCACGCCGGCGCGGACACGCTGCGAGTGAGCGTGGACAAAATCGACAACCGCGAGCAAGGCAAGCTGCACAGCGACGCCAAAGCCGAGGTCAAGGCTGCGGAAATCGACAATGCGCAGGGACGATTGACCGCCTTGCAGGGCCTGGAGCTGAACGCCAGCGGCGTGCTGCGCAACGATGGCCTGTTGGGCAGTGATGGCCAGCTCAAACTGACGGCCGGCCAACTGGAGAATGGAGTTGGCCTGATCCAGGCCGGCAAGGATCTGCAACTGACGGCGGCCAGCGTCAACAATGCGGACAAAGGCCAAATTCTGGCGCTGGGCAAAGAGAGCATTAGCAGCCTGGAGATCAGCGGCCAACTGAACAACCAGGGCAAGATTGCCGGCAATGCGGCACTGGACGTCAACGCCGCCGACATCGACAACCACGGCGGTTCGTTGCAGTCGGCAACGCAACTGAACCTGAACAAACAAGCCAGCTTGAACAACGACGGCGGCCATATCGTTGCCAAAGACCTGAACCTGAAGGCGGACACGCTCAGCAACCAGGGCGGTGAGGTGTTTGCCCAGCAACAGCTGGACGCCGAGCTGCAGCAACTGAACAACGCCAAAGGCAGCCTGATCGGCTCGCAGAAGCTGAACCTGACCACGAGTGCCTCGCTGCATAACGACGGCCTGCTCGGTAGCGATGGCCAGCTCAAGCTGACCGTTGGCCAACTGGAGAATGGAGTTGGCCTGATCCAGGCCGGCAAGGACCTGCAACTGACGGCGGCCAGCGTCAACAATGCGGACAAAGGCCAGATTCTGGCGCTGGGCAAGGATGCCGCCAGCAGCCTGGAGATCAGCGGCCAGCTGAACAATCAGGGCAAGATCGCCGGCAATGCGGCGCTGGACGTCAACGCCGCCGACATCGACAACCACGGCGGCAGCTTGCAGTCGGCAGCGCAACTGAACCTGAACAAACAAGTCAGCTTGAACAACGATGGCGGCCACATCGTTGCCATGGATCTGGGCCTGAAGGCGGCCACGCTCAGCAATCAGGGCGGCGAAGTCTTCGCTCAGCAACAGCTGGACGCCAAGCTGCAGCAGCTGAATAACACCAAAGGCAGCTTGATTGGCTCGCAGAAGCTGAACCTGACCGCGAGTGCCTCGCTGCACAACGACGGCCTGCTCGGTAGCGATGGCCAGCTCAAGCTGACGGCCGGTGCGTTGGAGAACGGCGCGGGCCTGATCCAGGCTGGCAAGGATCTACAACTGACCGCGGCCAGCGTCAACAACGCTGACAAAGGCCAGATTCTGGCGCTGGGCAAGGACGCCGCCAGCAGCCTGGAGATCAGCGGCCAGCTGAACAATCAGGGCAAGATCGCCGGCAATGCGGCGCTGGACGTCAACGCCGCCGACATCGATAACCACGGCGGCAGCTTGCAGTCGGCGGACAAGCTGAGTCTGAACAAACAAACCAGCCTGAACAATGACGGCGGCCACATCGTTGCCATGGATCTGGGCCTGAAGGCGGAGACGCTCAGCAACCAGGGCGGCGAAGTCTTCGCCCAGCAACAGCTGGACGCCAAGCTGCAGCAGTTGAATAACGCCAAAGGCAGCCTGATTGGCTCGCAGAAACTGAACCTGACTGCGAGTGCCTCGCTGCACAACGACGGCCTGCTCGGTAGCGACGGCCAGTTCAAGCTGACCGTTGGTCAACTCGAGAATGGTGCGGGCCTGATCCAGGCCGGCAAGGATCTGCAACTGACGGCGGCCAGCGTTAACAACGCTGGCCAGATTCTGGCTTTAGGCAAGGAGAGTACTAGCAGCCTGGAGATCAGCGGCCAACTGAACAACCAGGGCAAGATCGCCGGCAATGCCGGGCTGGACGTCAACGCCGCCGATATCGACAACCACCGCGGTTCGTTGCAGTCGGCGGACAAGCTGAGTCTGAACAAACAAGCCAGCCTGAACAACGACGGCGGCCACATCGTTGCCAAGGATCTGAGCCTGACAGCGGACACGCTCAGCAACCAGGGCGGCGAAGTCTTCGCCCAGCAAGCTCTGGACGCCAAGTTACAGCAGCTGAACAACGCCAAAGGTAGCCTGATCGGCTCGCAGAAGCTGAACCTGACCACGAGTACCTCGCTGCATAACGACGGCCTGCTGGGCAGTGATGGTCAGCTCAAGCTGACCGTTGGCCAACTCGAGAATGGCGCGGGCCTGATCCAGGCGGGTAAGGATTTACAACTGACGGCGGTCAGCGTTAACAACGCTGACAAGGGCCAGATTCTGGCGTTGGGTAAGGATGCCGTCAGCAGCCTGGAGATCAGCGGTCAGCTGAACAACCAGGGCAAGATTGCTGGTAATGCGGCGCTGGACATCAATGCCGCTGATATCGATAACCACGGCGGTAGCTTGCAGTCGGCGGACAAGCTGAGTCTGAACAAACAAGCCAGCCTGAATAACGACGGCGGCCACATCGTCGCCAAGGATCTGAGCCTGAAGGCGGAGACGCTCAGCAATCAGGGTGGTGAGGTCTTCGCTCAGCAACAGCTGGACGCCAAGCTGCAGCAGTTGAATAACGCCAAGGGCAGCTTGATCGGCTCGCAGAAGCTGAACCTGACCGCGAGTGCCTCGCTGCACAACGATGGCCTGCTCGGTAGCGATGGCCAGCTCAAGCTGACGGCCGGTGCGTTGGAGAACGGCGCGGGCTTGATCCAGGCTGGCAAGGATCTGCAACTGACCGCGGCCAGCGTCAACAACGCGGACAAAGGCCAGATTCTGGCGCTGGGCAAGGACACGGCCAGCAGCCTGGAGATCAGCGGTCAGCTGAACAACCAGGGCAAGATTGCCGGCAATGCCGGGCTGGACGTCAATGCCGCTGATATCGATAACCACGGCGGTAGCTTGCAGTCGGCGGACAAGCTGAATCTGAACAAACAAGCCAGCCTGAACAACGACGGCGGCCACATCGTTGCCAAGGACCTGAGCCTGAAGGCGGACACGCTCAGCAACCAGGGCGGCGAAGTCTTCGCCCAGCAAGCTCTGGACGCCCAACTGAGTCAGCTGAACAACACCAAAGGCAGCCTGATCGGCTCGCAAGGACTAACGCTCAGTGCCCGCGAGACCTTACACAATGACGGCCTGCTCGGTAGCGATGGCCAGCTCAAGCTGACAGTGGGACAACTGGAGAACGGCGTTGGCCTGATCCAGGCCGGCAAGGACCTGCAACTGATGGCGGCCAGCGTCAACAATGCGGACAAAGGCCAGATTCTGGCGCTGGGCAAGGATGCCGCCAGCAGTTTGGAGATCAGCGGTCAGCTGCACAACCAGGGCAAGATCGCCGGCAATGCCGGGCTGGACGTCAACGCCGCCGACATCGACAACCACGGCGGCAGCTTGCAGTCGGCGGACAAGCTGAATCTGAACAAACAAGCCAGTCTGAACAACGACGGTGGTCACATCGTTGCCAAGGATCTGAGCCTGACAGCGGATACGCTCAGCAACCAGGGCGGCGAAGTCTTCGCCCAGCAAGCTCTGGACGCCCAACTGAGTCAGCTGAACAACGCCAAGGGCAGCTTAATCGGTTCGCAAAGCCTGAGTCTCAGCGTTGGCGACTTACTGCGCAACGATGGTCTGTTGGGCAGTGATGGCCAGCTCAAGCTGACGGCCGGCCAACTGGAGAATGGCGCGGGCCTGATCCAGGCCGGCAAGGATCTGCAACTGACGGCGGCCAGCGTCAGCAACGCCGACAAAGGCCAGATTCTGGCGTTGGGTAAGGACGCTGCTAGCAGCCTGGAGATCAGCGGCCAACTGAACAACCAGGGCAAGATTGCCGGCAATGCCGGGCTGGACGTCAATGCCGCTGATATCGATAACCACGGCGGTAGCTTGCAGTCGGCGGACAAGCTGAGTCTGAACAAACAAGCCAGCTTGAACAACGACGGCGGCCATGTCGTTGCCAAGGATCTGAGCCTGAAGGCGAACACGCTCAGCAACCAGGGTGGCGAAGTCTTCGCCCAGCAACAGCTGGACGCCAAGCTGCAGCAACTAAACAACGCCAAAGGCAGCCTGATTGGCTCGCAGAAGCTGAACCTGACCACGAGTACCTCGCTGCATAACGACGGCCTGCTGGGCAGTGATGGTCAGCTCAAGCTGACAGCTGGGCAACTGGAGAACGGGACGGGCCTGATCCAGGCCGGCAAGGACCTGCAACTGACGGCGGCCAGCGTCAACAACGCTGGCCAGATTCTGGCGCTGGGCAAGGATGCCGCCAGCAGTCTGGAGATCAGCGGCCAGTTGAACAACCAGGGCAAGATTGCCGGCAATGCGGCGCTGGACGTCAATGCCGCTGATATCGATAACCACGGCGGCAGCTTGCAGTCGGCGGACAAGCTGAATCTGAACAAACAAGCCAGCTTGAACAACGACGGCGGCCACATCGTTGCCATGGATCTGGGCCTGAAGGTGGGCACGCTTAGTAACCAGGGCGGCGAAATACGCCATCTGGGACAAACCATGGCGCAATGGCTGGTGCGCCAGCGGCTCGACAACCAGCAAGGCACCTTGTTCAGCAATGGCGGTTTGACGCTTGCGGCTCAATCGCTGAACAACCAGCAGGGCACGCTGAGCAGCCTGGGCGCGCAATCCTTGCAACTGGCTCAAGGCCTGGACAATCAGGGCGGCACCTTGGCCGGCGGACAGGGGTTGCAACTGCAACTGGGCGCGGTATTGAACAATCAAGGCGGTACGGTGCAAGCCGAATCCTTGCAGGTGCACGCGGCCGGACTGGGTAATCAGGGTGGCAGCATCAAGGCGCTGGGAAGCGGCGGCAGCAGCATCAACATTGGTGGGACTCTGGACAACTCCGCGCAGGGCGTGCTGGCTGGTAATGGACGGCTGGAGGTAAGCGCCGCGGCTTTGGACAACCGCCAGGGTCTTTTGCAAAGTGCGGCCGCACTGGATGTGCAAGTGGCGTGGCTGGCGCAGAACCAGGGCGGCAAGATTCAGGCCGAGCAGCTGCAGCTGAAAGCCTCCGAGCTGAACAATCAGCAGGGGCTGCTCAGCCAGGCTAGCGACGGCGTGGCCAAGCTGGAATTAAGTGGCAAGCTGGACAATAGCCAGCAGGGCAAGGTGCTATCCAACGGCCAACTGCGGGTGACGGCGGCGGACTTGCTGAATGTCGGCGGCACGTTCAGTAGCCAGAGTGACTTGCAGCTCAGCGTGAGTGGCACGCTGGATAACCGCCAGGGCGCTTTGGGCAGCAACGGCGCCTTGAAGCTGGATAGCGCCAGCGTGGACAATGCCGGCGGCCTGCTCCAGGCCGGCCACACCTTGACCTTGGACAGCGGCAGCCTGCTCAACCAGGGTGGCAGGCTGCTGGCCTTGGGGAGCGGCGACAGCCGCGTGACCCTCGGCGGGCAATTGAACAACGGCGGTCAGATCGCAGGTAACGGCGATTGGAGGATCAAGGCGCAAGGGTTGGACAATGCAGGCGGCAGCCTGCTGAGCGTTGGCAACCTGAGCATTGACGCCGTGACGCTGGGCAATTCCGGCTCTTTCCTGGCTGGCAAGGACTTGAACCTGACCCTCGCCAACGACTTCATCCACACGGCGGGTAGCAAGCTGGAGGCCAATGGCAAGCTCAGCATCAGCAGCAGCGGCAATCTGATCAACAGTGGCCAGCTACAGGCCGGTGGCGACTTGGCCTTGAATGGCGTTAGCTGGACCAATAGCGGCGAGGTCAACGCCGGCGGCAAACTCAGCACTGAATTAAGCCAGGCACTTAGCAATAGCGGCAAGCTCAGCGCCGGCACATTACAACTGAATGCCGCCAGCGTGTTGAACACTCACTCCATTACCGGCGGCGATATCTCCATCCGGGCCGCCAGCCTGGACAACGGTGGCAGCCAGGGCCTGATCGCCTCTGCCGGCAATATGGCGCTGGATATTGGCCAGACACTGAATAATCACGACGGCAGCTGGTTGTACAGCCAAGGTGACATGCGCATCGGCAAGGCGGGGGTGGCTGTTGGGCAGGTGATTAATCATGTGGCGACCATGCAAGCGGATAGAAATATCGATATTAATGTTGGCAATTTAACTAATGAGGCGAATGGTGTCGTTATAAGCCAAAAAGAGTCGTCATCAACAGAGACCAAACCGTTGCAGAAATTTTTCCCGGTTTGGTGCGAGGAGCCACTTGGGTATGGCTGTAATGGGTTGTATTACGATATATGGAGGACTGTCGGTACTGCTTATATTGTTACTAATAAAAAAATAGATGTAGTGAGTGAGGTCGCATTTCCTGCAAGGATACTATCTGGTGGTGATGTCATTGTTCAGGCTGAAAAGGCAGTTAATCGTTATAGTCATATTTCGGCAGGTGGGGAAGTCGTGGTTTTGTCTGGGAGTAAGATAGAGAATATCGCTCAGGCATTGTATGAGTCATCTACAATTGAAACTAAAAACTATTATGGTGACCCTAAGAATGGTAATAATAGCGTATCAGTACAGGTAGTGCCTGCACATCAAATAGGTTCAATCGATGCAGTTATTAGCGCTGGACAAAATTTAACATTAAGATCACCATCTATTGTCAATGATAAGATCGCACGGCTAGATATCGCCGCCGCCTCCGGCTCTAGCCATTCAACGGTTGCAGCGACAAGCCGTGTTTCTGGCCAAACGTTAGCGGTGGATCCTGATGCTGCCAAAGCGGTAGAGCTCGCCGCAAGCGGAGTGGGCAGCCAAGTGCTGAAGCCGGTTTCAAGTACCCGCCAGCTTGCCGGCACTCATGTGGATAGTGCTTTCGGCCAGGTGCTCCCCTCGGAGGCCGCTGCAACTGTCGCTTCGGGTGGCGCTTTGCGTGGAGAAGTGCAAGCGGTAGCGGGAGATGGGCTGAGCAAGGCCGTTCCTGCACCGGCCCAAGGCAAAACCCTGCAAGGCGAAGTCACCACTACCAGTGGCGCAGGGCTGGGCGGGGGGATAGATACCGCCCATGGCCAGGTCCTCAGTGGCAAGGTGCATGGGGATGACGCATCGGGGCGGACATTATCCGCTGGCGATATCTCGCATGTTGCCGCCACTGTTTGGAGTGGAGCCAAAGCCGCGGTGCTGCCGCAGCAAGTGCTGCTGGAGTCCGCCGGCACCAAGGCGGCCAACCCGGTGGCGGACGGCTATAGCTTGCCCAATAACGGCCTGTTCCAGACCCGCCCGGCACCGACGCAGCCTTATTTGGTGGAAACCGACCCGCGCTTTACCCAATACGGCAATTTCATTTCGTCGGATTACCTGCTCAAACAATTGGGTTACGACCCCAGCCGCGTGGAAAAGCGCCTGGGTGACGGTTTCTACGAGCAGCAACTGGTCAGCCGCGCGGTGACGGAACTGACCGGCAAGCGCTTCATCGGCGGCAACGCCAACGCGACGCAGCAATACCAGCAATTGATGAGCCAGGGAGCGGAATACGCCAAGCAATTCCAATTGACGCCGGGCGTGGCGCTGTCCGCGGAGCAGATGTCCCGACTCACCGCGGACATGGTGTGGCTGGTCAAGCAGAATGTCGACGGTCACGACGTGTTGGTGCCGGTGGTGTACTTGGCCAAGGCGCAGGAGCAATCGCTGCGCGGCCAGGGCGCGGTGCTGGCCGGCAGCCATATGGAGCTGCTGGCCGATGGCGCGTTGATCAACAGCGGCACTCTGAAGGCGGGCAACAGCCTGTTGGCGCAGGCGGGCGATATCCGCATCGAAGGCGGCAAAGTGCTGGCCGGCGGCGATCTGGGCCTTGGCGCTCGCCACAATCTGAGCGTTAGCGACGACAAACAACACAGCCAGGCGGGCAGCGTGATCCAGGCGGGCAGCTTGCAGCTGCTGGCCGGCAATGATCTGAAGCTGCAGGCGGTGCAGCTGCAGGTCAACGGCGACGCGCAACTGCAGGCTGGTCACGATCTGGACATCGCCAGCCGCGAAAACCGCTACGACTACCGTGCCAATACTGGCCGCAGCCAGTACAGCTATCAGCAAGTGGACCATGTTGGCAGCACGCTGCAAGTGGGCGGCAGCCTAGGCTTCAACGCCGGGAACGATCTCACGTTTAGCGGCGCGGAGGTCAAGGCCGGCGGCAAGCTGCTGGCCGTGGCCGGCAATGAGCTGACCCTGCAATCCACATTGGACAGCAAGCAAGGCCAAGGCAGCTGGAATGGCTGGGGTTGGGGGGCGTACTCGACGCTGGATCAGATCCGCCATGCCACCCAGCTGCAGGCTGGCGGCGACATGCTGCTGCAAGCCGGCGGCAATCTAGCCCTCAACGGCTCCCAGGCCCAGGCAGGAGGCAACCTACTGGCGCTAGCCGGCAAGCAGCTGACCGTGCAAAGCGAAGTCAATAGCCGGCAAGATCGTCTCAATGTGCAGATGGGTTCCAAGGGCTATGGTCACAGCTGGCAAACGGACAGCCTCGCCGTGGCGGGCCTGGCCAGTCAGGGCAATCTGCAACTGCAAGCCGGCGGCGACGCGGTGTTGAACGGCGCCAGCCTGGGCAGCCACAGTGCTTTGACGCTCAGCGCCGGCCAAGACATCCGCCTGGGCGCGGTGGCCACTCAAAGCCGTAGTGACAACTACTACACCAATGGCGATATCCACAACAACTACGACCTTAGCCAGCACGGCAGCGCGCTGTCCGGCACCAGCGGGCTGACCCTTAATGCCGGCCGTGACATCACGAGCCAGGCCGCCAGCCTTGGCAGTGATGGTCAGGCCACGTTGCTGGCCGGCCGCGACATCACGCTGGGCAGCGCGGAAAACCGTCACAGCGATTACCACAAAACCGTGCGCAGCTCCGGTGGCGCGTTCAGCCGCAAAACCACGGTGGATATCAGCGCGCATGACAATACCACCCAAATTGGCTCCACCGTCTCCGCCGACAAGATTGCAATGCAAAGCGGACAGGACCTCAATATCCAGGCTAGCCAGGTGGCCGGCAGCGGCACGGTCAGCCTGATGGCGGGTCGCGACCTTAACATCCGTTCCGGCACCGATACCCAGCGCGTGTTCCAGTTCCACCAGGAAAAAACCACCGGTGTCTTCTCCGGTGGCGGCATCGGCTTCACGGTCGGCAGCAAGGAGCTGACCCAGGAAATGAACGGCGCGGGCAGCACCCAGAGCCAGAACCGCAGCCTGGTGGGCAGCATCAACGGCGACCTGCAGTTGAAAGCCGGCGGCGTGCTCACCTTGCAAGGCAGTGACGTCACCGCCGGCGGCAACCTGTTGGTGGATGCCAAGAAACAACAATTGGACGCGGCGGTGGACACCTGGCACAGCGTGCAGAAAACCACCAGCAAATCCAGCGGCCTCACCGTGCAGATCACCAGCCCTCTGATCAGCGGCCTGCAGGCCGCTGCCGCGGCCACCGACACCTTGCTCAGCAGCAAGGACAACCGCGTTAAAGCCCTGTCCGCCGCCACCGCCGGCCTAGCTGGCTACAACAGCTACACCGCCTACCAGCAAGCGATGGCCGGCGCGGACCCGTCCAAGAACGGCTATGGGGTCAAGCTCAGCATCAGCGTGGGCGGCAGCCAGAGCGAAAGCACCACCGTCAGCGACAGCCATACCGAAAGCGGCAGCCTGCTCAAGGCCGGCGGCAATCTGTTCACCCAGGCGGCGGGTGCGGGCCAGGACAGCACCATCACCGGTCACGGCGCGCAGCTGCTGGCCGGTAAGGATCTGACGATCAAGGCCGAAGGCGCAATCAGCCTGCTGGCGGCGCAAAGCCGCAGCAGCGAACACACCACCTCCACGTCCAGCAGCGGAGGTGTTGGGGTGAGTTTGGGCTTGGATAGTAAGGAAGGCGTGACTTATGGCTTCTCAGGTAATGCCAGCTATAGCCGCGGCAAGGTGGACGGCAAGAGCACCCAAAATCAACTCAGCCAACTGAATGCCGGCGGCAAGCTGGATATTCAGTCCGGCGGCGACTTCACGCTGCAAGGCGAAGCCCGCGGTCAGCAAGTGGTGGGCGTGGTCGCAGGCGATCTCCGGCTGGAGAGCCTGCAAGATACCAGCAGCTATCACAGCCTGAACCAGAGCGTGAGTGGCAATGCCAGCATGAGCGGCGGTTCGGTGTCGCTTAGCCAGCAAAAAATGGATGCGGACTACGCCAGCGTGCAGCAGCAATCCGGCATCAAGGCCGGCGATGGCGGTTTCCAGCTCAGCGTCAAGGGCAGCACCCAACTCACCGGCGCGGTCATCGCCGGCAGCGCGGCATCCATCCAGCAAGGCAAGAACAGCCTGAGCACCGGCGCGCTGGTCACCAAGGACATCGACAATCATGCCGACTTCACCGCCAGCAGCGTGACCGTCACCGCAGGTTCTGGCGGCGTCACCGGCATGGCGATGGCGGCATCGGATCACGATGCCAGCACCACGCGCAGCGGCATCAGCGGCGGCAAACTAGAGATCAGCAACCCGGCGCTGCAGCAAGCGCTGACCGGTCAAAGCGCGGCGGATGCCGTCGCCAAGCTCAACCGTAATGTGGATAGCGCCACCGATGGCAGCGGCAAGCTGGCCAACAACTTCGACAAGGAGCAGGTGCAAGCGCTGTTCGATGCCGCCGCCGCGCTGCACGAACAAGTGGGCACCTTCCTCTCCAACAAGGCGCAGGCGGCCAAGGCCACTCAGGACGCGTTGGACGCCGCGCGCAAAGATCCGGCCGCCTCGGTCAGCGATCTAGAGCGGCTGGAGCGCGCCGCCGCGGACACCAAGGCCGACGCCGACAAATGGGCGCCAGGCGGCGCCTATGGCCAAATTCTGACCGCGGTCACCGCCGGCATCGGCGGCAACCTGGCCAACGGCCTTGGCGGCATGGCGCAAAACGCAGGCATCGCCTACCTGCAAGGCTTGGGCGCTCAGCAGGTGAAAGCGCTGGTTGACGGGATGGAGGGCGGCGCCAAAACGCCGGAAGGCGAAACCGTCCGCGCGGTATTGCATGCCGCGCTGGCCTGCGGCGGAGCCAGCGCCAGCGGCCAGAACTGCGGCGCGGGCGCTGCCGGGGCCGCCGCCGCGGTGGCGCTGAACAGTGCTTTGGATCAGCTGCAAAAAACTGACGCCAGCAAGATGACGGCAGCGGAGAAACTGCAACGCGAGAACCTGGTCAATGGTCTGCTGGCTGGTTTGTCTACCGCCACTGGTGGTGGCAGCACCGCCGCAACCACGGTGAACGCGGCGAAGACAGAGTTGGAAAATAACCAGTTTGGGGATAGTACTGTAGACCAGTATCTCTATGCTGGGAAAAGCCGTGGAATCAGGGCATTAGTTGAGAAAGCAAATCAGAAGGGCAGTTCCCAAGGCTTGGTGCTGGCTGCCGCCTTCCTAACGGCCCAAGGCACCCCCGCAGCTATTGCAGCAGCTAGAGCGTGTATGAGTAACCCGCTTTGTCTAAATGAGCTGGCTATCACATTAGGCGAGTTTGCTGCGGGGGATGCTCTACCATCTGGTTTAGGTGGGGCTGCCCTTGTTGAAGCTTCACGTCGTTATGTTAGGCTTAATAGTGCGGGGCAAAAGGAGCAGGCAAAAGAGGTTTTGAAAGACATTTCTAAGCTGATTCAAGATTTCCCCGTAAGTACACCAACAGTTAGATATTTGGATAATGCCAGTGCGCCAGAGGTTAGGGGGAGGTTGCTTGCTGCGGTGAAAAGTGTTAGGCGAGAATTTGCCGATGCGGGTAATGCTGCTTTTGCTGAAGTGAATATTCCCGCTTTGTCTAAGGAGCCATTGGTGATGAAGGCGTTTAGTCGATATGATGAAGCATGGGATGAGTTTATTCCAAAACCTAGTGGTGATATGAGCTCATGGATTCTTAAACCTCAGGCCGCAACGGTTAAGCATTTAAACTCTCCTATGTCTTATTTAAGAGACAGTGATACAGAGTTTAAGATTTTAGAAAATATTGCTCAAAAGCTTGGCCCCTCTTCAAATGTGTCAGGGACGATAAATCTTTTGTCTGAGAAGGCTGTATGTCCTAGTTGTCGTAGCGTGGTGGACCAATTTAGATTGCGCTATCCTAATATTAAGTTGAATGTATTTACGGAGTAGGGGGTTGTGATGTCAGAAAAAAAGGCGGATTTTGAGTGTTATCGTACTTATGCAGCAGTGTTAAAGACAGTTGACTCTGAGTTTTCAAGAGGCGCTAGTTTTGGCTACGATCTTGGGCAGCAGTTTGCGTATGCTTATGATGAACTAGAGAGGCCGTGTAAACTTGGGTCGCAATTCAGAAGAGTGGCTATTTATACTGCATTATTCAAACGTGTGCGCATTATGAGTGATGGGTTCGCGGAGTATGATCCATTTGCTTTGGATGTGTTAAATGAGCTAAAAGAAATATATCAAGGTGTGGATGAGGAATTCTTTGAAACCTATCAAGAAGAGGCGGATGGGCTGAGGGAAGATGTGGAGTTGATTAAGAATGTGTTTTTAACAAAGCTAGGCTGATTTTAATCGCCGAGGTTGAGATTTTTTTAATGGGCGAGAATTTGAAAGCGGCGCGCCAATCCGGCGCGCCGCTTTTTTACGCCTTAGCTATTGCGGCCGGGCGTCTTGCCTTCCAGTTCGGTTTTGGCGATTAACGCGCGTTGCAGCGCGTGCACGCTGTCCACGTGCTGGAAGACATCGCAGCGCAACGCGCCCAACACCATCAACTGCTCCGCGTAGTTGAAGAAACCCACCCAATAGCCACGGGCATGGTGAGGATCGCGGAAGTCGATGTCGTAGGCGATCTTGCCGAGCAGGCCCCTGTTGTGGCGTTCCAGATTGTCTTTCAGGTACTGGGCCAGGTGGGCGGCGCATTCACGGCCATAGGCGCAGGCGTCGACGTAGTCGTCGGCGGGCGGCATCTGCCAATGGTGGGGCTGACCGCGTTGCGGCAGGTAGCGGACGAAGGGCAGTTGCGTGGCCTGGGTTTCGTGAGGCTTAGGCCGGTAATGACGGCGCGGGGGAAGTGCTTGGGACATTAGGAATACTCCTATGAGAGTGTGCATGATGTCCCCGCTTCTCGGTTCCAGTCGGGAGGCGGGCGCAAGACCACGGGACTGGAACACCGATTCACTCTCCTCTCGGCACGGCCGAAGCCGTTCCCGCAGCCTGCTCCCGCCATATGGGCGTGCTCAGGCAGCGAACAATAAGGGCCGCAAAGCGGCCCGTTCGCTGAGAGTGAAGTTTTTGGGGTTCCAGTCCCAGTGCCGGATGTAGGCCGGCACGCGGATGATTGTGGCTGCGTGGGCGGGTCGGGTCAAGGGCGCGGGGATGCCAAGCGGAGGGCTTGCGCTTATAGTGGCGGCTTTTAGCTGATTGGGAGGGGAACCATGCGATTGAGAGGCTTGGCCGGCGCGGCGCTGGCCTTGGTCTGCGCGCAGGCGTCGGCGGCGTGCTCGGAGCAGGACTGGAAGACGGTGTTGCGCGGTTCGGAGCAGGCGATTGTCGAGTATGCGCGGCAGCATCATTGTGATTTGAACCAGGGCCTGGACAACGGCGCCAGCTCGGCCATGGTGTACGCGATCCAGAGCGGCCGTCCGGCGGCGGTGGCGGCCTTGTTGGCGGCCGGCGCGGATGTGAACGCGGATGTCTACGACGGCAAGACGCCGCTGTTCTACGCGGCGGAGGCGCGCAATGCGCCGGCGGCGAAGTTGCTGCTGGAGCATGGCGCGGATGTGAATGTGTCGACGCGCTTTTCGCAGATGTCGCTGCTGATGGCGGCGGTGTTGAGCGGCGCGCCGCAGCTGGTGGCCGATTTGCTCAAGCACGGCGCCTCGCTGGAGGACCGGGACAAATACGATCAGTCGGCGCGGGACTATGTGGCCAAGCTGCCCAAGGCCCAACGGCCGGCGATGTTGCGGGCCTTGGGCGGAGCGTGAACGCGGTTTGGGTCACCTGTTCAAAGCCCGCTGCGCGTCGTGAGAACCTGTCCATAGTCTGCTGCGCTTCGGCGATACGGCGTTGAAAACCCCTTCGAAATGCTCATGTACCGTATGTACATTCCGCTTTCTCTGTTGTTTTCGCCTTGTCTCGCTCTTGCTCGCGAGACTTTGAACAGGCTCTGAGACGGTGAGTGCCGCACTTTGAACAGGTTCTGGGCCGTGCTTAAGCCGCGGAGCCGGTCATCCGTCTGAAGTTGATCTGGCGCGAATCGCGGTGAGACTGGAATCGCTTGCTCTTGCCGCGTCGGAGGATGGCTTCGGCCTGCGGTAGCGGGGCGAGGCGGTCCTGTTCCGGCTTGGGCGCGGCGTGTTCGGACATGGCGTGCTCGGGCGCGTGGCTGCGCAGGTAGTCGCAGCGGGCTTGTTCCAGGGTGTCGCGCAGCGTCAGCGGGCTGAGCTGTTGCAGGCTGTTGGAGAGCTGGACGGCGCAGTGTTCGACCAGTTGTTTCAGCGCCGCCTGGTGTTGCGGGGTTTTGTCGTTCAGCCCGGCCTTGGTGCTGATGGCCCTGAGGTGGTTGTTGAGCAGGCTGGGACCGGCTTGCTTGCGGAAGTATTCCGCCTGGCTGGGGAAGCGCGCGGCGGCGCTGTCTATGATGAAGGCACGGTAGTGCTTGGCCTGCTCCGCCAAGCGACTGCTGGGCGCCTGGGGCAGGCATTGCTTGACGGTGGCTTCGGCGCTGCTGTCGATATGGTCGTGCAGCATGGAGGTGTAGTAGTTGCGCAGCAGGTTGTGGGCGTCTTCCTGCGTCCGGCCGGCCAGCCACAGGCTGAACTGGCGTTGCGATTGCGCCAGAGCAGCTTGCAGGGTGTCCGGGGCCAGGCGGCGCAGCGCTTCGGCCGGCTGCGCGCCGCGCGGGCTGGCGCGGCCGACGCTGGACGGGCGTTCGCTATTATTGACCGCGCTGCGGATGTCCGCGGCCAGCGCGGTTTGCGGCGGGGTGTCCGGATCGGCGCAGCCACGGGGGTGGATGCGGCTGAGCATGTCGTTGCTTATTTTCATTGGGCGTTCCTGAGCAAGGGCGGTGGCGTGCGCCGCCGCCGTGGTTGGGATGCGGCGCAGTGTGCCCAAGCCCGGGAAAGCTCAATATAAAGAATTGGTCATGTCGCCGGCATGGCGTCACAGCAGCATCACCAGTTTGTACTCCGGCGCCTGGGCCAGTTTGAGGGTGATTTGCTGGTGCTCGATGCGGCCGGCGCTGGGGTGGTGGAACACGCGGCTGCCGCCTTCGCGCTCCTGCACGTCTTGTTGCTGCCAGTATTGGCGGAATTCCGGGCTGCGCGTTTCCAAGGCGGCAATCATCGCGGCGACGGCGGGTTGGCCCAGCCGCGGGCTGATGTCGGCGCGCAGTTCAGCGACGATGCGGCTGGCGCGTTGCGGCCATTGGTCGATGAAGTGGCGGGCTTCCGGGGTGAGGAAGATGAAGTCCAGTAGGCTGCGGCTGGCGTCCGGCCGGCCCAGCCAGTCGCGGAACAGGCGTTCGGCCGGCGGGTTCCAGGCCACGGCGCGCCATTCGGCGTCCAGCACGTAGGCGGGGGAGTCGATATGGGCGGTGGCTTGCTTCAACAGGGCCTTGGCCTGTTCGGACGGGCCGCGCCATTCCGGTTCCGGGTCTTTGAGGCCGGCCAGGTTGAACAGGTAGTCGCGCTCGGCGGCGGTGAGGCGCAGCGCTTCGGCCAGCCGGGCCAGGGTGGGCGCGGACACGGATTGGGTGCGGCCTTGTTCTATCCAGGTCAGCCAGGTGGTGCTGATATCGCACAAGGCGGCCACTTCTTCGCGGCGCAGGCCTTTGGCGCGGCGGCGCTGGCCGGGCGGTAGGCCGGCTTGTTCCGGGCTCAGCCGTTCGCGGTGGGCGCGGATGAATTGGCCCAGCGGCGCGCTGTCTTTGCTGGCGGTCATGGGCGTAGGGTTCTGGGTATTAGTATCGCTACTAGTATAAGCAACTGTCTTGTTGCCGGGAAAATTTGCTTCCAAGATAGCTTCACGGAACAGAGCCTTGTGGCTGGCGCGCGGAAACCCGCGGCGCCGGCGGCAGTCTGATGTTGAGCAACCGGATTCGAGCAAAGACCATGACCGCACAGACCTTGTACGACAAATTATGGAATAGCCACGTGGTGCGCCAGGAGGCGGACGGCACGGCGCTGCTGTATATCGACCGCCACCTGGTGCATGAGGTGACCAGCCCGCAGGCGTTCGAGGGGCTGAAACTGGCGGGCCGCCCGCTGTGGCGGGTGGATTCGGTGGTGTCCACCGCGGACCACAACACGCCCACCGATCATTGGGACGAGGGCATCAAGGACCCGATCTCGCGCCAGCAGGTGGAAACGCTGGACGCCAATATCAAGGCCTTCGGCGCGCTGGCGTATTTCCCGTTCAAGGACAAGGGTCAGGGCATCGTGCATGTGATGGGGCCGGAGCAGGGCGCCACGCTGCCGGGCATGACCGTGGTGTGCGGCGACAGCCACACCTCCACCCACGGCGCTTTCGCCGCGTTGGCGCACGGCATCGGCACCTCCGAGGTGGAGCATGTGATGGCCACCCAGTGTCTGGTGGCCAAGAAATCCAAGAATATGCTGGTGCGGGTGGACGGCCAATTGGGCCGCGGCATCACCGGCAAGGACGTGGCGCTGGCCATCATCGGCAAGATCGGCACCGCCGGCGGCACCGGTTATGCGATCGAGTTTGCCGGCGCGGCGATCGAGAGCCTGTCGATGGAAGGCCGCATGAGCTTGTGCAATATGGCGATCGAGGCCGGCGCGCGCTCGGGCATGGTGGCGGTGGATCAGAAGACCATCGATTATGTAAAAGGCCGGCCGTTCGCGCCCAAGGGCGAGCAGTGGGAGCGGGCGGTGGCGTATTGGCGCAGTTTGCGTTCCGATCCGGGCGCCGTATTCGACGCGGAAGTGGTGCTGCGCGCCGAGGACATTCTGCCGCAGGTGACCTGGGGCACTTCGCCGGAGATGGTGGTGGATATCGACGGCGCGGTGCCGGACCCGGCGCGGGAAAGCGATCCGGTGAAGAAAAGCGGCATCGAGCGCGCGCTCAGCTATATGGGCTTGCAGGCCAACACCCCCATTCACGATATCGCGGTGGACATCGTGTTCATCGGTTCCTGTACCAATAGCCGCATCGAGGATTTGCGCGAGGCCGCCAGCGTGGCCAAGGGCCGCCACAAGGCCGCCAATGTGAAGCAGGTGCTGGTGGTGCCGGGCTCCGGCCTGGTGAAGGCGCAGGCGGAGGCCGAGGGCCTGGATCAAGTGTTCCTGGCCGCCGGCTTCGAGTGGCGCGAGCCGGGCTGCTCGATGTGCCTGGCGATGAACGCGGACCGCCTGCAGCCGGGCGAGCGTTGCGCGTCCACTTCCAACCGCAATTTCGAAGGCCGCCAGGGTCAGGGTGGCCGCACCCATCTGGTCAGCCCGGCGATGGCGGCCGCCGCCGCCGTGGCCGGTCATTTCGTCGATGTGCGTTTGTTGTAACCGTTTCAAGGAGAGAAACATGCAAAAACTGCTGTTGCTGGTACTGGCCGCGCTGACCCTGAGCGCTTGCAATACGGTGAAGGGCGTGGGCCAGGATGTGTCCAAGGGCGGGCAGGCGATTGAAAACGCCGCCAAGGACGTGTCCAACAAAATGTGATGCGGCGGCCCGCCCCCGGCGTCCGCCGGGGCGGTTGTCCCATCGCACTCTCTAATGAAGGCGGGCGCTAGCGCCCGGAAACGGCATTGACGATGAAAGCATTTACCACTCTGACCGGTTTGGCCTGTCCCTTGGACCGCGCCAATGTGGATACCGACGCCATCATTCCCAAGCAGTTCTTGAAATCCATCAAGCGCTCGGGCTTCGGCCCCAATCTGTTCGACGAATGGCGTTACCTGGACCACGGCGAGCCGGGCATGGACAATAGCAAGCGGCCGCTGAATCCGGACTTCGTGCTCAATCTGCCGCGCTATCAGGGCGCGCAGGTATTGCTGGCGCGCGAGAACTTCGGCTGCGGCTCCAGCCGCGAGCACGCGCCGTGGGCGCTGGACGACCAGGGCTTCCGCGTGGTGATCGCGCCCAGTTTCGCCGACATCTTCTTCAATAATTGCTACAAGAACGGCCTGTTGCCCATCGTGCTGGCGGCGGACGCGGTGGATCAGTTGTTCCGCGAATGCGCGGCCGCCGAAGGCTATCAGCTAACCGTGGACCTGGCGGCGCAGACGGTGAGCACGCCGGCCGGGCAGGTGTTCTCCTTCGACATCACCGAGCACCGCAAGCACTGCCTGCTGGGTGGCCTGGACGAGATCGGCCTGACCTTGCAGCACGCGGACGAGATCAAGGCTTTCGAAGCCAAGCGTCGCGGCGAGCAGCCGTGGCTGTTCGCCTGAACGGCGGCCGGCGATGAGCGCGCTACAGCAGGGCGGCCACGCGCATAAGCAGCACGTGGAGCAGCAGTTCGGCGGCCAGGCCGCCGCCTATCTGAGCAGCCAGGTGCATGCGGAGGGCGCGGAGTTCGTCGAGCTGCGCCAGGCGACGGCGGAGCATGGCGCGGCGCGGGTGCTGGACCTGGGCTGCGGCGCCGGCCATGTCGGCTTTCAGGTGGCGGAGGCGGCGCGGGAGGTAGTGGCTTACGATCTGTCGGCGGCCATGTTGGAAGTGGTGGCGGCGGAAGCGGCCCGGCGCGGCCTGGACAATCTGGGCACCCAGCAGGGCGCGGCGGAGTGGCTGCCTTTCGCCGATGGCGACTTCGATCTGGTGTTCAGCCGCTATTCCGCCCATCACTGGGGCGATGTGGGTCTGGCGCTGCGCGAGGCGCGGCGGGTGTTGAAGCCGGGCGGCCGGCTGGCGTTGATAGATGTGATGTCGCCGGGACAGCCGCTGCTGGACACTTATTTGCAGGCGGTGGAAGTGTTGCGCGATTCCAGCCATGTGCGCGATTACAGCGCCGGAGAATGGCTGACCTTGCTGGCCGAGGCTGGCTTCGCGGTGGACAGCCTGCGCCGCCAGCGGCTGCGGTTGGACTTCGACACCTGGATTGCGCGCATGCGCACGCCGCCGGAGATGGCCGCGGCCATCCGCCTGCTGCAACAGCGTATGGGGAAAGAGGTGCGCGATTATTTCGCCATCGAGGCGGACGGCAGTTTCTGCGCCGACGTGATGGTGTTGTGGGCCAGCACATGAACGCCGCTGGCGAGGGCAGGCGCGGCGCGATGGCCTGGCTGCATCGCCATCCCTGCTGGGCCTTCGCGCTGCTGGGCTTGAGCTTTCTGGTGTTCGGCGCCGGCACGGTCAATCTGGCTCTGTTATTGCAATTGAATTTCAAGCTGTGGCTGGACGCGGGCTGGCAGGCGGCGATGGACGGCGCGTTGCGCCAGTTGCTGGAACTGCTGGCGTCCGGCTATGCCGCGATGGCGGCTTATATCGTATTCAAATGCTGCGAGCGGGCGCTGGTGGAGCGGCTGACCCGGCGCGGTCATCAAGACTGAAAAGGAAAACAGTATGAAAATCGCCATTCTGCCGGGTGACGGCATCGGTCCGGAAATCGTTGCCCAGGCGCAGCGCGTGCTGGAAGTGCTGCGCAAGGACGGCCTGCCCATCGAAACCGAACAGGCACCCCTGGGCGGCGCCGGCTATGACGCGTTTGGCCAGCCCTATCCGGAATTCACCCAGAAGCTGTGCCGCGAATCCGACGCGGTGCTGCTGGGCGCGGTGGGCGGCCCGGCCTATGACAAGCTGGAGCGTCCGCTGCGGCCGGAACGCGGCCTGCTGGCCATCCGCAAGGATTTGAACCTGTTCGCCAATCTGCGGCCGGCCATCCTGTACCCGGAACTGGCCAACGCCTCCACGCTGAAGCCGGAAGTGGTGTCCGGCCTGGACATCATGATTGTGCGCGAGCTGACCGGCGACATTTACTTTGGCCAGCCGCGCGGCATCGCCGTCAACGAGCTGGGCGAGCGCGAGGCCTACAACACCATGCGCTATAGCGAGGGCGAGGTGCGCCGCATCGCCCATGTCGCCTTCGGCATCGCGATGAAGCGCAATAAGCGCTTGTGCTCGGTGGACAAGGCCAATGTGCTGGAAACCACCGAGTTCTGGAAAGAGGTGATGATAGACGTGGCCAAGGAGTACCCGCAGGTGGAGTTGTCCCATATGTACGTGGACAACGCGGCGATGCAGCTGGTGCGCAATCCCAAGCAGTTCGACGTGATGGTGACCGGCAATATCTTCGGCGACATCCTGTCGGACGAGGCCTCGATGCTGACCGGCTCCATCGGCATGCTGCCGTCGGCCTCGCTGGATGAGAACAACAAGGGTCTGTACGAGCCCTCGCATGGCTCGGCGCCGGACATCGCCGGCCAGAATCTGGCCAATCCGCTGGCCACCATCCTGTCCGCGGCGATGATGCTGCGCTACACCTTTGGCCGGGAAGACGCGGCGCAGCGAGTGGAAAACGCGGTGAAGACCGTATTGGCGCGCGGCCTGCGCACCGCCGACATTTACGAGGCCGGCTGCGAGAAGGTCAGCTGCTCGGCGATGGGGGATGCGGTGGTATCGGCGCTGTAAATGGCAGTGCTTCGCCCGGCTCGCGCCGGGCGAACCCTCTGTTCTGGTTTGAATACAATAAAAACGAAATACCCCATTGCCTGACGCTTTATCGCGCTGCACAATGGGGTGACAACATTACAGCCGCCCGCCGCCATGGCGGGCGCGACGATTTGACAGACAGATACCAGGAGAAACCCAGTGAGAGTAGGTTTTGTTGGCTGGCGCGGCATGGTGGGTTCCGTGCTGATGCAGCGCATGCGCGAAGAGAACGATTTTGCGGCGATCGCCGAACCGGTGTTCTTCACCACCTCCAATGTGGGCGGCAAGGCTCCCGACATCGGCCGCGACACCCCCGCCTTGAAGGACGCGAAGGACATCGCCGAACTCAAGACCATGGATGTGATCGTCACCTGCCAGGGCGGCGATTACACCAATGCCGTCTATCCGCAGCTGCGCGCCGCCGGCTGGAGCGGCTACTGGGTGGACGCGGCGTCCGCGCTGCGCATGGAAGACAATGCCATCATTATCCTGGATCCGGTGAATAAGGCGGTGATCGAGCAGGGTCTGGCGCGCGGCGTCAAGGACTACGTCGGCGGCAACTGTACCGTGTCGCTGATGCTGATGGCGCTGGGCGGCTTGTTCCAGAACGATCTGGTGGAGTGGACCACCTCCATGACCTACCAGGCCGCCTCCGGCGCCGGCGCGCAGAATATGCGCGAATTGCTGTCCGGCATGGGCGCGATCAACGCTCAGGTGTCCGGCCTGCTGGCCGATCCGGCCTCCGCCATTCTCGACATCGACCGCCGCGTGTCCGACTTCCTGCGTTCCGATGCCTTCCCCAGCCAGAACTTCGGCGTGCCGCTGGCCGGCAGCCTGATTCCGTGGATAGACAAGGATCTGGGCAACGGCCAGTCCAAGGAAGAATGGAAGGGCGGCGCGGAAACCAACAAGATCCTGGGTCGCTCCGCCAATCCGGTGCCGGTGGACGGCTTGTGCGTGCGCGTGGGCGCGATGCGCTGCCACAGCCAGGCCTTGACCATCAAGCTCAAGCGCGATGTGCCGCTGGACGAGATCGAATCCATGCTGGCCGCCGCCAATCCCTGGGCCAAGGTGGTGCCTAATACCCGCGAGGCCTCGATGGCCGAGCTGACCCCGGCGGCGGTGACCGGCACGCTGAGCACCCCGGTGGGACGTCTGCGCAAAATGGCGATGGGCGGCGAATACCTGTCCGCCTTCACCGTGGGCGACCAGTTGCTGTGGGGCGCGGCCGAGCCGCTGCGCCGCATGTTGCGTATCCTGATCGAGCGCTGACAGGGTAGAATGGCGGCAGCCTGGGATTCGCGTTGGCGGGTTCCTACTGCCGCGCCGCGCGCCAAGCGCGCGGTCAAGTTGAAAAGGGCACCGCGGTGCCCTTTTTTGCGTGCGGTATTCTGTTTGCAATGATTGATTGAGAAAGTAAAGCGATGTCGAACTCTATTCAGCTTGTCGTAGTCGGCGCCACCGGCCTGGTGGGCCAGGCGGTACTGGAACTGCTGGCCCAGCGCCAGTTGCCCGTGGGCCGGGTCTTTGCCGTGGATGCGGCGGACAAGGAAGGCGAAACCGCCGCCTATGGCAATCTGGAGCTGGACGTGCATCCCATCGACGGCTTTGCCTTCGAAAACGTGGCCTTGGCCATCTTCGCCGCCGGCGGCGAGTTGGCGCGCGAGTACGCGCCGCAGGCGCGCGCGGCCGGCGCGGCGGTGGTGGATTTCAGCTCCGCCTTCCGCGCGGACGATAGCGTGCCGCTGGTGATCCCCGCGATCAACGGCGCCTTGCTGGCGGATGCCGGCGAGGCCGCGCTGGTCTCGGTGCCCAATTGCACGGTGACGCCGCTGGCGCTGGCGCTGGCGGCGCTGCGCCCGCTGGGCCTGCAGCGGGTGTCGGTGGCCACTTATCAATCGGTGTCCGGCAGTGGCCAGGCGGCGATGGAAGAGTTGGCGGACCAGACCACGGCGCTGTTCTCCCAGCGCGAAACCGAGAGCCGGGTCTACGATAAGCGCATCGCCTTCAATGTGCTGCCGCAGATCGGCGCGTTGGACGCGGACGGTGTGTCCGAGGAAGAGCGCTCGGTGGAGAGCGAACTCACGCGGCTGCTGGATCTGCCGCAGCTGCAAGTGGAGGCCACTTGCGTGCGGGTGCCGGTATTCTTCGGCCATGCCTGGGCGGTGAACGTGGCATTCGAACATGAATTTGACATGGAGCAAGCCCGCAAGCGCCTGCTTGCGGCAGGCTTGCAAGTGGTGGCCGCGGACAAGCTGGGTGGCTATGTGACGCCGATGGAAGCCACCGGCAACGAGGCGGTATGGGTCAGCCGCCTGCGCGGCAAGGGCCGGACGCTGAGTTTCTGGCTGGCGGCCGATAATGTGAAAGCCGGCGCGGCGCTGAATTGCGTGAATATCGCCGAGGCGCTGCTAAAGCAAAACGACCTGATTTAAACAAAGGGAGCATTCCGGGGAGATACCCGTGTTCTCCGGTCGGCGCGGTTTTGCACGGCGCGCCGGCGCAGGGGGATGGGGCGTGCTTGGCGCGCTGCCATCCCCCTTATTATTTATCGAGTGGTTTAAACATTGCGGATAGGCTTGTCATTATGAAATCTAGCTAAAAACTGCGACAAGGCCTAAGATTGCAACAGTTACCGACTGAGCTCCCCGCGAGCCAGCGCAAATAAGATCAAGATAAACCGTGCCGGAAGGTTGACAGTGACAAATCAGGCAAAAATCAGAATCGGCGTCCTGGCGGTGGCTTTGGCCTGCTGCGCCAACGCTTGGGCGGGACTGGGGAAAATCAATGTCAGGTCTAATCTGGGCGAACCATTCCGCGCCGATATCGAATTGACCGGAGTGAGGTCGGCGGAACTGGAAAGCGCCAGAATAGGACTGGCCGGCGCCGATACCTTCCAGGATTTGAATGTCGATTACGCCACGGTGCTGTCTTCGCTGCGCTTCAGCGTGGCGCCGAGTTCACGCGGCGCGATGATACGCATCAGTTCTTCCGGCCCGATCAACGATCCTTATCTGCGCTTCGTGGTGGAGGCCAAGACCTCCTCCGGCCGCGCGGTGCGCGAATACACCGTGCTGCTGGATCCCAGCAATTACTCGATGGCCTCGCCGTCCGCCAATATCGTGCAGGACGTGCCCAGCTACGCCGACAACAATCTTTCCAGCCGCTACCGCGGCAATGCCGCGCCCATCGCGCGGCCGCAACCCGGCATTCTCAAGGTGAAGTCCGGCTCCACCCTGCGTGGCCTGGCCGGCAAGGTGCGGCCGCGTGGCGCCACGCTGGACCAGACCATGGCGGCGCTGGCCCAGGCCAACCCGGACGCCTTCGTCGATGGCGACGTCAGCCGCCTGAAACTGGGCGCGGTGCTGAAAGTGCCGACCAGCCGCAAGATCAAATCGCTGAGCGCCTCCCAGGTGGCCAGTATCCTGGGCGGGCAGCCGGCGGCGCCAGCGGCCGAGGCCAAGCCCGGCGCCGATGTGCTCAAGCTGGTGCCCAGTGAGGCTGGCGGCGGCAATGCCAAGCTATCGGATCTGGAACAACAGGTGGCGGCGCGCGAGCAGGCCTTGAAGAGCGCGGAAGCGCGCATCTCCGCCCTGGAAGATCAATTGAAGGCCTTGCAAGCCGGCAAACCGCTGCCGGCCATGACCAGTCCCAGCTCCGCGCCGGCGGCTGTGCCGGCCGCTGCCAGCGCTCCCGTTGCC
>NZ_JAJOHW010000017.1 GCF_021129195.1 Chromobacterium aquaticum
GCCCAGTCGGCGGCGATCGCATCCGGCGCGGCGGCGGCCGCCGCCGCGTCCTGATCGTAGAGATACACTTGATGCCCTGCCGCCGCCGCCACCGCGGCGATGCCGCGCCCCATCGCGCCGGCGCCCATCACCGCCACGCGACTGTCTCGTGTCAGCCTCATGTCATTGCCCCTGAAATTGCGGCTGGCGCTTGGCGAGGAAGGCGGCGACACCTTCGCGGTAATCGGCGCTGCAGCCCAGTTCACGCTGCAAGTCGCGCTCCAGCAGCAGTTGCTGTTCCAGGCTGTTGCGCTCCGCCGCCTGCAAGGCCTGCTTGATGCGCGCATAGGCCAGCGTCGGCCCGGCGGCCAGCTCCGCGGCCAATCGCTGGACCTCGGCCGGGAACACCGCATCGTCGACGCAGCGCCAGATCAGCCCCCATTGCGCCGCCTGTTCGGCCGACAGGGGTTCGGCCAGCAGCGCCAGCCCCAAGGCGCGCGCCTGCCCCAACAAGCGCGGCAGCCAGTAGCTGCCGCCAGAGTCCGGTAGCAGGCCTATCTTGCTGAAGGCCTGCACGAAGCGCGCCGAGCGTGCGGCGATCACCAGATCGCAAGCCAAGGCGATGTTCGCGCCGGCGCCGGCCGCCACGCCGTTGACCGCGGCGATCACCGGCTTGGGCATGTCGCGCAGCCGCCGCACCAGCGGCGCGTAATAACGCTCAATCGATTCACCCAGGTCCGCCGCCTGCTGGCCGGGCGTCACCGCCCGGTCGCTCAGGTCCTGGCCGGCGCAGAACGCGCGGCCGGTGCCGGTCAACACCAGCACCCGGACCTCAGCATCGTCGCGCAGGCGGTCCAGTTCCGCCGCCAGCGCCCGATGCATGGCGGGATTGAAGCTGTTCAGACGCTCCGGCCGGTTCAACGTCAAGGTTGCCACGCCGACTTCCTGTTTCAATTCGATGCTTGTTTCCGCTGTCTGCATGCTTGCCCCTTTTTGGGATGCGGCCATGGTGATGCAGGCCAAACCGCTACTGTGGCAAACGCTATCATTGACCGACCGGAAAATCAATTATAAGCTGACCTGCATCAACGACAGCGCGACCAACACCGTCGCTGCCATGGTCCGGCCCGCCGCTGCGGCATGAAACAGGCCGGCTCCCCTCACCCCTCCGCTCGAGGAGAACGCCCATGTCCCACCCTCTGTTCCTGCAACATCAAGCCACCCTGGATCTGGCCCTGCAGGCCTTGCGCGAGCGCCAGTACTGGTCGCCGCATCCGGAAATGCCCAGTCCCAAGAGCTATGGCGAAAGCGCGCCGGCCGATGGGCTGACCGCGTTTGAGGCTTTATTGCAACAAGATTTCCAGTTGGATGGCCTGCCGCCCAGCCAGGGCTGGGTGGGCAGCGAGCGCTCGCCCTATCGCGGCGCGCTGCGCATCCGCTACCCGCGTCACGACGCCGATGCCTTGCTGAACGCCTCCGCCGCGGCACTGCAATCGTGGCGCCAAGCCGGCCCCCATGCCTGGGTGGGTGTCTGCCTGGAAATCATCCAGCGCCTGAACCGGCGCAGCTTTGAAATCGCCCATGCGGTGATGCACACCACCGGCCAGGCCTTCATGATGGCGTTCCAGGCTGGCGGTCCGCACGCGCAGGACCGGGCGCTGGAGGCGGTGGCCTACGCCTGGAGCGAGATGTCGGCCATTCCGGCGCACTGCCGCTGGAGCAAGCCGCAGGGCAAGCATGAACCGTTGGTGCTGGAGAAAAGTTGGAAAATCACCCCGCGCGGCATCGGACTGGTGATTGGCTGCAGCACCTTCCCCACCTGGAATGGCTATCCAGGCTTGTTCGCCAGCCTGGCCACCGGCAACAGCATCATCGTCAAACCGCATCCGGGCGCGGTGCTGCCGCTGGCCTTGACGGTGCGCATCGCCCGCGAAGTGCTGGCCGAAGCCGGCTTCGACCCCAACACGGTGTTGCTGGCGGCGAACCAGCACGGCGAGCCGCTGGCCCGGCAACTGGCGGAACGGCAGGAGGTGAAACTGATAGATTTCACCGGCAGCAGCGCGCACGGCGAGTGGCTGGAGAGCCATTGCCGCCATGCCCAGGTCTATGCCGAAAAGGCCGGCGTCAATTGCATCGTGCTGGATTCCACCGATGATTTCCCCGGCCTGTGCCGCAATATCGCGCTATCGCTGGCCTTGTACAGCGGCCAGATGTGCACCGCGCCGCAAAACATCTTCATACCCGCCAACGGCATCCGCACCCCGGACGGCATGCTGTCCTATCAGCAAACGGCGGCCGGACTGTGCGCGGCGCTGGAAGCGTTGTGCGCCGAGCCGGCCAAGGCGGTGGAGCTGCTGGGCGCGATCCAGAACCCGGATGTGCTGCACAGGCTGGAGGCGGCGCAGCAGCTGGGCCAACCGATGCTGGACAGCCGGCGCCTGATTCACCCGGCTTATCCGGAAGCGGAAGTGCGCACGCCCTTGCTGCGCCAGCTGACACTGGAAGACCGCACCATTTACCAGCAGGAGCACTTCGGCCCTATCGGCTTTCTGATCCAGGCGCCGGACAGCGCCGCCGCGCTGCGCCAGGTGGAAGACACGGTGCGCCGCCATGGCGCGCTGACCTTGTCGGTGTACAGCACCGATCCGCAGCTGCAACAGCTGGCGCAAAACGTGGCGGAACACGCCTATGTGTCCCTGGCGCTCAATTTCACCGGCACGGTGATGGTCAATCAGTCCGCCGCCTTCAGCGACTTCCACGGCAGTGGCGGCAATCCGGCGGCCAACGCCAGCCTGAGCGACAGCGCCTTTGTCGCCAACCGCTTCCGCGTGACGCAGACCCGCCGTTTCGCCTGAGGCCCGGCCCCGGCCACCGCCGGGGCTCCGCCCGCCATCGCAAGGAGCCGCGCCATGACGCCGCAACAGCAGCAAGCGATTCTGAACCATCCCGCCTTTCAACAACTGGCCCGGCGCAAGGCGCGGCTGGGCTGGGGGCTGAGCGCCGTCATGCTGGCGCTGTATTACGGCTTCATCCTGGCGCTGGCGTTCACGCCGCAGTGGCTGGCCCGGCCGATGGGCGCCGGCGCCACGCCCTGGGGCATGCCGGTGGGCGTGGCCATCATCCTGGCCGCGCTGGCGCTGACCGGCGTTTACGTGCGCCAGGCGAACAAACACCTGGATCCGCTGAACGCGCAGCTGCTGCGGGAGTGCCGGCCATGAGGGCGCGCTGCGCCATCGCGCTCTTGGCGCTGGCCGCCCCCGTCCTGGCGGACAACGGCGCGCAACGGCCATTGAACTGGAACGCCATCCTGATGTTCCTGCTGTTCGTGGCGCTGACCCTGGCCATCACCGCCTGGGCCGCGCGCCGCACTCGCTCCGCCGCCGACTTCTACACCGCAGGCGGCGGCGTCAGCCCGCTGCAAAACGGCCTGGCCATCGCCGGCGACATGATCTCCGCCGCGTCCTTCCTCGGCATCTCGGCGATGATGTTCAGCAAGGGCTACGATGGCCTGATCTATGCTTTGGGCGTGCTGGCCGGCTGGCCCATCATCATGTTCCTGATCGCCGAGCGGCTGCGCAATCTGGGCCGCTTCACCTTCGCCGACGTGGTGTCCTACCGCCTGAGCCAGACCCCGGTGCGCATCAGCGCCGCCTGCGGCACGCTGACGGTGGCGCTGCTCTACCTGGTGGCGCAAATGGTGGGCGCCGGCAAGCTGATAGAACTGCTGTTCGGCGCCAGCTATCTGAGCGCCGTGGTCATCGTCGGCGTGCTGATGGTCTTGTACGTGATGTTCGGCGGCATGCTGGCCACCACCTGGGTGCAGATCGTCAAGGCGGTGCTGCTGCTGTCCGCCACCAGCTTCATGGCCTTCATGGTCTGGCGCCGTTTCGGCTACAGCAGCGAGGCGATGTTCGCGGCGGCGGCGCAGATGCGCGGCGCGGCCATCCTCGCGCCCGGCGGCCTGGTGTCCAATCCGGTGGACGCGCTCTCGCTGGGCCTGGGCATGATGTTCGGCACCGCCGGCCTGCCCCATGTGCTGATGCGCTTCTTCACCGTGGCCGATGCCCGCGCCGCCCGTCAATCGGTGTTCTACGCCACCGGCTTCATCGGCTATTTCTACCTGCTGCTGATCCTGGTGGGCTTCGGCGCCATCGTCATCGTCGGCGGCGACGCCGGCTACCGCAACAGCGACGGCGGCATCGCCGGCGGCGCCAATATGGTGGCGATACACCTGGCCCAGGCCGTGGGCGGAAATCTATTCCTCGGCCTGGTCTCGGCGGTGGCCTTCGCCACCATTCTCGCCGTGGTCGCCGGCTTGGCGCTGTCCGCCGCATCGGCGGTGTCGCACGATCTTTACGCCGTCACGCTGCGCCGGGGCAAGGCGGACAGCGCCGAGGAAATGCGGGTGTCGCGGCTGGCGACGCTGGTGATAGGCGTGCTGGCCATCCTGCTCGGCCTGCTGTTCGAACGCCAGAACATCGCTTTCCTGTCCGGCCTGGTGCTGGCGATTGCCGCTTCGGTGAATTTCCCGGTGCTGTTCCTGGCGATGTTCTGGTCCCGGCTCACCACCCTCGGCGCTGTGGCCGGCAGCCTGGCCGGTCTGGTGACCGCCATCGCGCTGCTGGCGCTGGGACCGGCGGTATGGGTGGATATTCTCGGCCATCCACGGCCGGTCTTCCCCTACGCCAATCCGGCCTTGTTTTCAATGAGCGCGGCTTTCGCCTGCGCCTGGCTGTTTTCGGTCTGCGACCGTAGCGCTCGGGGAAGGCTGGAACGCAGCCGCTTCCCGGCGCAATACATCCGCGCGCTGACCGGCCTGGGGGCCGGCGATGGCCGGCGCTGAGCGGAGCCGGCGCGATATCCGCAGCGCTGGGCGCAAGCATGCGCCGAGTCAGGCGGCGAAACGCTCATGACCTCCTCGCACTTGCGCCTGCTCGGCGGTTTTCGCCTTGCCCCGCTTGCCCGCGCGGCTTTGAGCCGCTTCCGTGGCAACACTAATAACCATCCGGCAAGTCCCGGCACAGCCGGACGAAATAGCCGTTATCGACCTCGATATAGCCGCCCTGCTTCAACTCCTTCAGGATATCCAGCACTCGTGAGCGCGACAGATTGGTGCGGCTGCAGATGAAGGACACCAGGGTATAGCTTTGCCGATACGCATCCGCCGCCGAGGACAGCCATTCGATGGCGAAGCGGACCTTGCCGTAGGCATTATTGGACGTCAGCATATGCCGCGCGCTGATCGCGCATTGATAAACCCAGGTCAGGTACTCCGCCCCTGCGCGCAGGAAATCGGCATCGGCGCGAAAACTCGCCAATTGCTGCTGGCTGCATTCGTAGTACAGCGAAGGCACCAAGGCCTTATGCCATACCGTGACCGGCATGGGGCTGGTCGCAAAGTAATTGTCCAGGCCGATGATTCTGCCGCCGGGAACATGCGACTCTATCATCGACTCGCCCAAACAGGTTTCCCAGGCGCCACGCTCCACCGCAATCAATTTCACATAATCCACATGGATGATTTTGTCTCCTGGCTTAGCCGTTTTGGCTTTCCCGTTTTTTTTTACTTGGGCCAATAGATACTGGGTAGCCTCTACTGGCGGCTTTCTCCAACAGCCAGGCAGCAAGGCCTTGCTGCCTGCAACTAGCAAGCTCATTTTCTTCACTCCCCCAAACCATGGCGCAAGCCCATGAATGCGTGTTATTTCAAGGCTCGCGCCCCTCAACCGTTCCCTCACTGGTCAAGGTCCGGATTTTCGCAATTTACTTCATAAATTAAATATAGACAGCAAAATACTGCTTGCCACCTCTGGGAGCCTGTTCAAAGTCTCGCGAGCAAGAGCGAGACAAGGCGAAAACGAGCGAAAAAGCCGAATGTACTCGTGGTACATGAGCATTTTGAGCTCGTACTCACCGTGCTACGCCTCACAAAGCGCAGCAGACTTTGAACAGGTTCTTAGCCGCTTCGCGGTGGACGGTCCCTGCCGCACGACAGAGACCCGCTTCCCGCGCCGCCAAACCCGTGCCCAAGACGCCTGCTCACGACCCCGCGATCAAGAACGAGACATGGAGCAGGCACTAAAGATACATACTCAATCCCACACAGCGCCTCACTCGGTGTATTTAGATCGCTTCCCGCTATTCACGCGTCTGCCGGCGCTCGCCAAAATAATAGGCCGATGCCGCCCCGGATTCGTTGAATAAATAGCCCAACACCACCCCAGCCAAGGTGCTATCCAATTTCAACTCCCCAAACAACAGCAAACCACCTATCGCCATGGACCCACCGATCAAGATATAAGCCAGATTACGCGGCGTTTTATCTCGTATTGAAATCTCACGCTTACGGGCTGCCTCTCTGTCGCTCAGCAAGCTGCCGATTAATTGCTGGTGATTTTCAAAGCCCAGCTGTTTCAATTTCAATGCGAACTCCTGATCGGCACGCCGCATTGATTGAATCTGCTCGGCATTCAAATTGGCGCAGGCCTTGTTCAGGGCTTTATCGGTTTTTTCCGTCAAACCCAAGGCATCGCTCGCGGCGTCCATTGCCAATTGTCGCAAGGGACCGCTTAATGCGGTAGCGATCCACGGAGCCACGGTGCTTAATAATTCAAGCATGCATCCTCCCGCGCGTAACGCATATTCTGCACCAGTCTCGCTATCCAACCGCGGCCAAAATGCACAAAACCGGGCAGCGCAATATAGCGCTCCATTCGCGCCACATTCATCATGATCATCAGCTCAAACGCCGGCTCTGCCAATACCGCCGCGCGGGTTAGCGGCCCCCATAAGCCATCCACGGCTACGCCCGCGCATTGTTGCAGCACACGCATCGCCGTCCCCGGACCATGATTGACACCAGCGTCGAACAATTGGAAAGCCAGACCTGGCGGCAGTTCGGCACAGGCCAGCGGCTGCCAGTAGTCCTGCCTGTAAATCCGCTTGGCCAATTCCAGCTCCAGATCCTGCATTGCACCACGATAACCATGGCGCCGCGCCACCGCAGCGCTAATTCCCCAGCGGGTTTCTCCCCCCGGATCTTGCGGATGATGGCTATACCCGCCCTCATGTTTCAATACCCTTTCCAGCGCCTGCTCAAAATACATATCCACGACTCCCTTCAAAAACCCGGCGACATAAATCATCAAAGAAATCTCAAAGCCCGCCAATAAAACCGGCATGGCAGCGCTATGCTCTGCGCGCGCCCCAAAGCTGACAAGCCAAAATCCAAAATTGGACTTTCCCTTGTCGGCAGCGACGCAAATCTAAACAATTTCCGCCATTCAAAGCGATGAGCAGGCCAGGGCATATGGATTCATATTTCCGTCAGTCAGATATTGATTTGAGAAACGGCAATCAATAACTCGGCAAACACCAACCCACGACAAATACCGCTCTGCTTTATTGAATGAGAATCGAAAAAAGACTGGTTTCACAGACAGCCCGGAATACATCGTGAGCAGGCATTCAATGCCTTGAACACGGTTAAGTCGGAGCAAGACCCCATCAGGAAAAGGCACGGCAATTGCCCGCCGCGTCCAAGCTCCGACCAAACCAGCATGGCCATCGCAGCAGCGCGGGTTTACTGAAGCAGACGCTCAAGCCCGTCGCACACGCGTTGACCGCAGCAGTACGGCCGGCTCGCCTAAGAGCCTGTTCAAAGTCTCGCGAGCAAGGGCGAGACAAGGCGAAAACGAGCGAAAAAGCGGAATGTACAAGTGGTACATGAGCATTTTGAGCTTGGTTTCAACGCCGTATCGCCGAAGCGCAGCAGACTTTGAACAGGTTCTAAGACAACCGGCCGTGTTTTCCACCTTCAATCAGGAATTATTCATGGCGATTACCGTTATCCGCGACCTGGCCTCCACCGATCAGGCCGACACCATCGGCGACTTGATCGACAGCGGCCTGCATTACCGCCACCCCGATTCCGCGCAAATCGCGTATCCGAGGATAGTGGAAGGGCAACAGGCCATCGGCACCTTGCCACTTAACCAAAACCTAAAGATCGCCATTGTCGGCATGGGCGCGGCCGGCATTGCCGCCTTGTACGAGCTGTCGAAGCTGGAAGGCAATCATTCCGTCACCGTGTTCGAGCCGGATGCCAAGCATGTGGTCCATCATCAGAATCCTCGCGATATCGACATCGAGGGCCTGCGCGCCGGCCGCGTCTTCGCCGCGCGGGCCAAGAGCGAGCAGGGCGAGGACCAGACCGTTTACGAAATCGGCGCGATGCGCTTCCCGGAAATCGCCGGCCTGACCTGGCAGTACGCGCAGGATGTGTTCGGTTCCGACGGCAAGGTCAAGGTCTTCCCCAATCCAGGCAAGGTGGCCACCGAATTCGTATTCGGTGATCAGGTCGAGCGTTACAAGGGCGAAACTTGGGCCAATCCAGACGCTCCGACCAGGCAGGTCAAGGATCTGGTGATTCGCTATCTATTAGGCAATGGTGTCGAACCCTTATTGTGGATCGGTGAACGCGCGCCGCTGGACGTCATCCCGCTGCTGAAAGCGAAAGACACCAGCACTGAAACCTTGGCCGGGATCGATCAAGACTGGAAACAATTCGCCATCGACAATGACGGCATGACGCTGGGCGCGGCGGTGCGCGCCATCCTCGCCAGCCATATCGCCGAGCTGCCCGACTTGCCTGGCTTGAACACTGAGCGCGAGCGTATCAACTATTACTTCGAGTTGTTCGGCCGCTTCGGCTTTGGCACCGGCGGTTTCAAATCGCTGTTCTCTCAGTCCATCGTCGAAATGATGCGCTTGATCCTGTGGGACTACTCCAATGAGTACACCCTGCCGGTGACGGAGAATGTCCAGTTCCTCGCCGGCCTCTATCACAAGGCGAAGGACACGCTGGGCACGCGCTTGACCCTGAAGCAAGCGCGCGTCTGTGATGTGCTGAATCAGCTGCTGGACGATTATTCAGCAGTCATTGCCTATTACCCAGAAAACGAGACCAAGATAAGCACCGAGCAATTTGACTATGTGATCCTGGCGTTGCCGCATGAGCAATTGCTACCGCTGATCAACCGCGCCGGCGTCGCTCCATCTTATAGTGTTCGCCGTGTCGGCGATCATGCGCTGGGCTTGGGCACCCAACTTCTGAGAAATGTATTGCCACCCTTGCTGTTGGACAACAAGGAAACAGCCTTCAACGCTCGCGCCATCAGCGCAGTCAGCATGCTGCGCATGACGCGCTCGGCCAAGGTATTCGGCACCTTCGATAATAAGTACGAAAGCGACCTGCCCACCTTTAATGATGAGCCGATCAAGGCCGTGATCTCCGATGGCGGCTTGGCCGCCAGCTACATCGTGCCCAGCCCTATCGCTGGCATGGAGGATAAATACTCCAGCTTCCTGGCGAGTTATACCTGGGATGACGACACCACTCGCCAGCAGCGCGACTTTGGCGAATGGCCGTTGAACCCGGCCGCGGGCGAAGCCGATGACGGCAAGCCAATGTTCCAGCGCTTGATCAGCCGCGCCGATCACAATGTCAAAGCCGCAGGGAGTAACAGCTATCAGCCCTGGTGGTTCTATGAGATCTTGCAGAAAGTGGAACCGGCCAACCGCCTGTCCTTCGACTGGAGCACGCACGGCAGCGCCGGCGGCTTCAAGATCGACATGCCCGGTGATCACCAGCACAGCAATTTCTGCTTCCGCTTCCACACCCATGCGCTGGATGAGACGCTGCCAACCCGCTTCTTCCTCGCCTCCGACAGCTACAGCCACTTGGGCGGCTGGCTGGAAGGCGCGTTCATGAGCGCGGTCAACGCGGTGTCCGGCGTGGTGGTGGCCGCCAATGGCCGCGGCGGCACAGGCGTAGAAGCCTTGAACGCAGAGGCGCAGAAGCTGTTCACCACCCTGGACCCGATCACGCAATCACGCGCGTAAGTCCAATAGAGCGCGGCCCGGCTTTCGGGTTCGCTCCCCGCGCCGTCGGCCTTGGCCGGCGGCGCTTCTCTTTACGCGCTCATGCCAGCAGCGCCGCCATCGTCATGTTCTGGAACGCCGCCATGCCGCGGGTCAGCGTCTTGTCGCGGTGTTGCACCTGATACAGCGTGCGCGTAAGCGTCGGCAAGCCGGCGCGCACTTCCGCCACCGCGCCGGACTGCAGCAGGTCGGCCACCACTCGCCGCGACAGGCAACTGACGCCGAGGCCTGCCGCCACCGCGTGCTTGATCGCTTCCGAGTGACCCAGCTCCATGCTGACATTGAGCATGGCCAGATGCGGCAGTAGCAGGCGGTCCACCTCCTCGCGCGTGCCGGAGCCGGCTTCGCGCAGAATCCACTCGGCTTGCGCCAAATCCTGGCGCGCAGCCTCGCCCCGCGCCAGCGGGTGATCGGCGGCGGCGAACACCACCAGCTCGTCCTGACGCCAGGGTTGGGCGATCAGTTCCGGGTGATGGCAAGGCCCTTCGATGAAACCGAAGTCCACCCGCAACGCCGCCACCGCGTCGACGATGTCGCGGGTATTGGCCACGTCCAGTTCCAGCCGCGCCAACGGCCAAGCGGCGCGGAAGGCCGCCAGCTGCTGCGGCAGCAGATAATTGGCCACCGTGCTGCTGGCGCCTATCTTCAAGGACATCGCGCCGGCGTTGAACAGGCTCTGCATATCCTGGGCCGCGTCCAGCATCGCCCGCGCCTTGGGCCACAGCAGCCGACCATGCTCGTTCAGACTCAGGCGTTTGCCGATGCGGTCGAACAGGCGCACATCGAGACCGGTTTCCAGCTTGTCCAGCGCCTGGCTGGCGGCGGACTGGGTCAGCGCCACCTGCTGGGCCGCCTGGGTCACGGTGCCATATTCGGCCACCGCGACGAAGACCTCCAGCTCGCGCAGGGTCAGCTTCAAGGCCATGCCCTCTCCTTATATCGATTTTGCTACTGATATATATCCATTTTATCCGTTTCTCTACTGAAAACTAGACGGGTATCGTTAGCCTCATCCGCCATAGACCAAACAGGCATTTATTTATGACAAACCTTCGCCAAATCTTGCCGGGCCTGGCGTTGGCCATTGCGCTCGCCATCGCGGCCTTGTACGCCGCGGAACTGCCGGCGATGAAACACCTGGGTTTCTCCGCGCTGACCATCGCCATCATCGGCGGCATGCTGATCGGCAACAGCGTTTACCGTTTCGTTGCCCAGACCAGCCATCACGGCATCCAGTTCTCCAAACAGAAGCTGTTGCGCCTGGGCATCATCCTGTTCGGCTTCAAGCTGACCTTTCAGGACATCGCCGCCGTCGGCTTCGCCGGCGTGTTGATCGACACCCTGGTGCTGTGCTCCACCTTTCTGCTGGCCTTCCGCATCGGCCGCAAATACCTGGGCATGGATGAGCAGAGCGTGATCCTGATCGGCGCCGGCAGCTCCATCTGCGGCGCGGCCGCGATTCTCGCCACCGAGCCGGTGATCAAGGCGCATGCGGAAAAAGTGGCGGTGGCCGTCGCCACCGTGGTGGTGTTCGGCACCGTGGCCATGTTCCTGTGGCCGGCGCTGTATCAATTATTCAGCCACCTGGGCATTTCGGAATTCCACTACGGCGTGTTCGCCGGCTCCACCATCCATGAAGTGGCGCAGGCGGTTGCCGCCGGCAAATCGGTCAGCGAGGCGGCGATGACCACCGCGGTGATCACCAAGATGATACGGGTGATGATGCTGGCGCCGTTCCTGATCGCGCTGTCCAGCTGGCTGGCCGCCAAGCCGCACGGCAGCCACCAGCAGAAGGGCCGCATCGCCATCCCCTGGTTCGCCGTCGCCTTCCTGGCCGTTGCCGCCTTCAACTCCTTCAATCTGCTGCCGGCCGCGTGGGTCAGCGCCATCGTGTCGCTGGACAACCTGCTGCTGGCCGCCGCGATGGGCGCGCTGGGCATCACCACCCACTTCTCCGCCATCCGTCAGGCCGGCGCCAAACCGATGTTGCTGGCGTCCATCCTGTTCGGCTGGCTGATCGTCGGCGGCGGCCTGATCAACTTCGGCGTCAGCCATCTGCTGCACTAAACGCGCTCACGCAAAAACAAAACCGCCCGGCTTCCGCCGGGCGGTTTTTTTCACTGAGCCGCCATCATGGCTTAGAACAAGCCGCGGAAAGGGTTCCACCCCTTATATCCCTTGATCTCCTGTTGATAGTACAGGTAGTTCGCCGACATGCCAGCCAGAGCGCTGAAGCCGAAACCAAGCCCCCGGCTAATCGACTCAGGCGCATCCAGCATCACGAGGACCAGATTGATCAGCAGCGCCACGCCCAACAAGGACAGCATGCTCTTCCACAAGCCCAGCACCAGGTAATAGATTGGCCAGAAGAAAAAAGCGATGAAATTCATCTGCACCTTAAGGCGGTCGCCAGACGACAAGGCCTTGAAGGCCACCTTGTAACTGGCGCTGTTCGGCGCGCCATGCTGATCGAAAAAGGCAAATCGCAGCTGCCATTTATCGCTGTAAGCGGCGCGGACGGAAGGTTCTGACATGGTTTTTCAAAATGAGGTCAATAATGACATTATTTTGCAACACACACAAAAATAGGACAATGCAATCGCGGTCGGAACCCGTCCCGATCCAAAACAACACCGCCCGGCTTGCGCTCGGGCGGTGATAGTGGCTTACATTGCGACCATGCCTCATGTTCAGCCTTCTTCCAACGCACTCCCTATCACTCCCATGCCTGCTCGCGTGACTGCCCCTGCATAACCTTCTGCTGGCTTTCCACCAAGGCCATCGTGAACTGCCTCTTGAAGTTGTCCGCCGGGCGCCAACCTTTGCCGTCCCGGACAAAGCTGAACTCGCCCTCCAATAACAGACGGCCCTTCTTGCCGATCATTGTCATGAATGGGTCGCGATACTGGACCATCAACTTGCAGTTCCAAACGCCGCCTGCGCCTTGCACGCAGTCGCTCAAGGGCACTACTTCACCGAGCGCAAATTCCGGCTTCCCCAACGCCCCCAGCGCACGGGTCAAAGGGGCGATACCTGGCCCACCCAGCTTGCGAAAATCGAGCACGCCTTGTTGCAGCGCCTGCCTCACGCCCAACCGGCCCAAAGGCTTGCCCAACTCCGGCAACATACCATCCGCGTCCAGCTGAGCATAACGTGTGCGCAGCACACGTTCATCGCTTCCCTTTACATGGATAGCGTCGTCTTTTCCCTGTACCTCGTAGGCGATGGGCGCGCGCTGCTGCTCATCCGCCACCAGAACCGCCACGCAGCCACGGGTGCGCTCCATCTTGATGTATCCCAGCTCCTTGACCTGCTCCAACTTGAGATTCCGCAGATTGAAGGTTTCCGGCGCACTCGCGCTGAGCTTTGACGATATCTGGTGCAACTTCTCGGACATCAAAGAGGCCCGTATGCTTTTCTTCACCACGGACGCTTCGCATCTCGGCACCAGCGGCGGGGTCAGGAAATACCAGCCGGCCGCGCCGAGCAGGGCCGCGCTCCCCAAGCCCCAAGCCAGCTTTCCACGCCATGTCGTCGCCTTTTGTCGCTGGAGCAGCGCCAATTCCAGCTCCAGATCCTGGTTGTATTCATCCACCGCCTGCCTGCGCACCGCATTGGACGCAAAACCTTCGTCCGCATCCGCCTTGGCTTCGATTTCAATCATTTGCTCAAAGCTCAGCACTTCCTCTTCTTCCAACCAGTCCAGGCCTCCGCCCAAGGTGGAGAAGGGCTCCGCGCCCTGCTCGCGCAGCTTGTCGCGCGCCGCATCGTAGATCGCCTTGTCAATCACGCCGCCGGCCAGCAGACGGTCAAGAATCGGGCTTGCAAACGTGGAGTCGCTCATATCGTCCATTAACGGCGCGCATTGCGCATGCGCAGCCGGGGAAGTGGAAAAGGCGTCCAGCATAACCCAGGGTCGCAAAAACACCTAAATTCCAAGACATTCAGGATTGATCAATGAAAACAAAATGCCAATGGTGTTTTATTGCCAGCTGCCACTGGCCGCGAAACCGCCGACACACGGCGCAGGCAATGAAAAACGCCCGGCCAAGCCGGGCGTTCGACCATGACTAAGCGCCAGCGCTCAGCACGGACACTTTTTCATGCTCTTGCCGCCATAGCGCTCATCCTGGCAGCGACGGAAGAAGGCCTCGCGGCTCATCACTTCCGCCTTGGGATCGAAACGGCGGCGGCTGGCGACATAGGCGTCGTAATCCTTGACCCCCACCATCAGCCGGGCGGTTTTCGCCCATTGCATCCATAGTTTTCCCATCACGCGCCCTCCTGGCGGAATACCGCCGGCACCTCTTTGGCGGTGGCCCATTTCACCGCCAGCGATTTGCGGATCACATTGACGGAGAACACCAGCATGGCGATCACCACCGCCATGAACAGCGCCGTCAAAGTGGCGTCCACATAATCATTGAAGATGATCTGCTGCATTTGCGCCATATTCTTGGCCGGCGCCAACACCTCGCCCTTGGCGGCGGCAGCGGAGAATTTGTCGGCGTGAGCCAGGAAGCTGATCTTGGGGCTGGCATGGAACAGCTTCTGCCAGCCTGCGGTCAGCGTCACCACCAGCAACCACAGCGTGGGCACGGCGGTGACCCAGATGTAGCGGGTCTTCTGCATCTTGATCAGTACCGCCGTGGCCAGGATCAGCGCGATGCCGGCCAGCATCTGGTTGGCGATGCCGAACAGCGGCCACAAGGTGTTGATGCCGCCCAGCGGATCCACCACGCCCTGGTACAGGAAATAGCCCCAGCCGGCCACCGCCAGCCCGGTGGCCACCAGGTTGGCGGTCCAGGATTCGGTATTGGCCATCGGTTTGACCACCAGGCCCAGCAGGTCCTGGATCATGAAGCGCAGCACGCGGGTGCCGGCGTCGATGGTGGTCAGGATGAACAAGGCTTCGAACAGGATGGCGAAGTGATACCAGAAGGCCATCATCCCCGGCCCGCCGATCACATTGGACAGGATGTGGGCCATGCCCACCGCCAGCGTCGGCGCGCCGCCGGCGCGCGACAGGATGGTGCTCTCGCCCACATCCTTGGCCATTTGGGTCAGCATGTCCGGCGTGATGACGAAACCCCAGCTGGAAATCACCTGGGCGGCTTCTTCCGCGGTCTTGCCTATCACCGCCGCCGGGCTGTTCATCGCGAAGTAGACGCCCGGGTCCAGCACGCAGGCGGCGATCAGCGCCATGATGGCGACGAAGCTTTCCACCAACATGGAGCCGTAGCCGATCACGCGGGCATGGGTTTCGTTTTCCAGCATCTTGGGCGTTGTGCCGGAAGACACCAGCGCATGAAAACCGGACACCGCGCCGCAGGCGATGGTGATGAACAGGAAGGGGAACAGATTGCCGGCGAACACAGGGCCGCTACCGTCGACGAACTTGGTCACCGCCGGCATGTGCAGATTCGGCGCCACGATCACGATGCCGATGGCCAGGCCGACGATGGTGCCGATTTTCAGGAAGGTGGACAGATAGTCGCGCGGAGCCAGCAGCAGCCACACCGGCAGCACCGAGGCGATGAAACCGTAGCCGATCAAGGTCCAGGCCAGCGTGGTGCCGCTCAGGGTGAACAGCGGCGCCAGGGTTTCGCTCTTGGCGATGTCGCCGCCGTAGACGATGGCCAGCATCAGCAGAATGAAGCCGATGACCGAGATTTCACCGATCTTGCCCGGACGGATGAAGCGAGTATAGATGCCCATGAACAACGCGATCGGTATCGTGGCGGCGATGGTGAAAGTGCCCCACGGGCTGCCGGTCAGCGCCTTGACCACCACCAGCGCCAGCACCGCCAGCAGGATCACCATGATCATCAGGATGCCGATGGAGGCGATGACGCCTGGGATGGCGCCCAGTTCGGTGCGAATGATCTCGCCCAGCGATTTGCCGTCGCGGCGCACCGACAGGAACAGGATCAGGAAGTCCTGCACCGCGCCGGCCAGCATCACGCCGACCAAGATCCACAGCGTACCCGGCAGATAACCCATCTGCGCGGCCAGCACCGGGCCCACCAACGGGCCGGCGCCGGCGATGGCGGCGAAGTGGTGGCCGAACAACACCCATTTATTGGTGGGCACATAATCCAGGCCGTCATTGTACTTTTCCGCCGGCGTCAATCGGCGCGCGTCCAGCTCCAGCACTTTGTTGGCGATGAAGCGGCCATAGAAACGATAGGCGATGGCGTAGACCGACACCGCCGCCACGATCAGCCACACCGCGTTGACCGGTTCGCCCCGGTTCAGCGCCACGACGGCGAAGGCCGCCGCCCCCGCCAGCGCGACGACCAGCCAGGCGGCCCATTCTTTAATCTGTTGCATATGCCAAGTTCCTGTTCTCTTTATCCCGTTTTTAATTCCCCGCGTCCCGCCGGCCAAGGCCTGCGCGCGCGGATTTTTTTGCCTGATCGATTCTGGATAGATAGCGCCGGAAGATCAAGCCATGGGCAATGATTTCAAAAACCCTCAAAATTGATTATGACAAATGGCGGTCACGATAACACTAAAGTCGCGCCGGATGGCCGCGTGCTACTATTTTAGGACTCAAGGCCAAACCCTTTCGAAGACATGCCCAGCGATACCCCTCATATTCTCATTGTCGAAGACGATGTGAGACTAGCCGAATTGATAGGCGCCTACCTGACCAAGCACGGCTATCGCATCACCCAGCACGGCCGCGGCGACACGGCGCCGGCCATCATTCTGGAAGAGAAGCCGGACTTGGTGATTCTGGACATCATGCTGCCGGGCAAGGAAGGCTTCGACGTCTGCCGCGAGATCCGCCCGCGCTATAACGGCCGGGTGTTGATGATGACCGCGCGCGACGAAGACGTGGACGAGATCCTGGGCCTGGAGCTGGGCGCCGACGATTATCTGGCCAAGCCGGTGGAGCCGCGCCGCCTGCTGGCGCGGGTGCGCGCGCTGCTGCGCCG
>NZ_JAJOHW010000018.1 GCF_021129195.1 Chromobacterium aquaticum
GCGAGGTGGTCCCACGCCTTCCCATCCCGAACAGGACCGTGAAACGCCTTAGCGCCGATGATAGTGTGGCATTCGCCATGTGAAAGTAGGACACCGCCAGACGCCCCATTGCAAAGCCCAGCTCACACGAGCTGGGCTTTATGCATTGGCGCGGTGGAAACGCCGACACGAAAGCCTCCCCTCGGGGAGGCTTTGTTGCGTTCGGGGCGTCGGATCGCTGGTGCTTGCGGGCAAGGGCCGGGCGCTGTGGTATCCTTCGCAACTTGATGCCCGGGGCCGCTGCTGGTAGGCGGCGCCTGGGGCTATTGCCAAGTTTGAAGGAGTCCGATGTCTTATCCGACACCGTCGTTCGAAAATAAAATCTGCACCCAGGAACAACTGGCGGACAAGCTGGCGGCCTTGCCGCGCCCCATCGTGTTCACCAATGGTTGTTTCGATATCTTGCATCGTGGCCATGTGACCTATCTGGCGCAAGCGCGCGCCTTGGGCGCCAGCCTGGTGCTGGGCTTGAATACCGATGCGTCGGTACGTCGCCTGGGCAAGGGGGATGATCGCCCCATCAATCATCAGGATAACCGCGCGGCGGTATTGGCCGCTTTGGAAAGCGTCAGCCTGGTGATCTGTTTTGACGAAGACACTCCGGCGCAATTGATTGAGCAAGTGCGGCCCGATGTATTGGTCAAGGGAGGCGACTGGACGCCGGACAAGATCGTCGGCAGCGCCGAAACCCTGGCGCGCGGTGGCGCGGTGCATTCCATTCCCTTTCTGTTCGATACGTCGACCACCGCCACCTTGCACAAGATACGGGCCAACGAGGCCAAGCAGTGAGCGAACACGCCTTCGCCGTGCTGCGCCGCCTCGCCGATGGCCGTTTTCATTCCGGCGAAGACATCGCCAGAGAGTTGGATTGTTCCCGCACTCTGGTCTGGCAGGCGGTGCATTCCATTCAGCAGGATCTGGGCGTCACCGTGTTCAGCGTGCGTGGTCAGGGCTACCGGCTGGAAACACCGTTTCAGTGGCTGGATGTGGCGGATATCCGCAACGGTCTGGATGAGGTGGCGGCGGACACCTTCACACTGGCGGTGGCGGAGCGCACGGATTCCACCAATACCCAGTTGCTGGCGCGCGCCGCCAGCGGTGGCCTGCATGGCCTGGTGCTGGCGACGGAGTTGCAGACCTCGGGCCGTGGCCGGCTGGGTCGGCGTTGGCAGGCGCGTTTGGGGTCGGGCCTGACTTTCTCGCTGTTGTGGCGTTTCGAGCGTGGCCTGTCCCAACTGGCCGGCTTGTCGCTGGCGGTGGGGGTGGCCTTGGCGCGAGCGCTGCGCCGGCTTGGCGCGCCGGTGGCCTTGAAGTGGCCGAATGATGTGTTGTTGAACGAGCGCAAGTTGGCGGGCATTCTGATCGAATTGTCCGGCGACGCGCTCGGCCCCACGGCAGTGGTGATCGGCATCGGCATGAATGTGAGCGAGCCGGGCGATGTGGATCAGCCTGTGGCCTGTCTGGCGGATGCCGGCGTTCAGTTGACGCGCAGCGCGCTGCTGGCCGAATTGTTGAACGAATTGCATCTGGTGTTGGGCAATTTCGACCGCAATGGCTTTGTGCCGCTGCGCGAGGAGTGGATGGGTTTGTCGGCACATCAGGATGCGCCGGTGTGCTTGCGTTTCTCCCATGGCGAGCCAGTGGAAGGCGTGGCGCGCGGCGTGGCCGACAGCGGCGCGCTGATGGTGGAGACCACGGAAGGCATGAAAATCTACCACGCCGGTGAAGTGAGCTTGAGGAAGCTGGCATGAAGCTGTTGATCGATGCCGGTAATAGCCGGGTCAAATGGGCGGTGCATGATGGCCGTGGCTGGCTGGCCCAGGGCGCGGTGGAGCACGGCGACATCGCCAGCCTGGCTGGAGTCTGGCGACAATGGCCGATCACGGCCGCCTGGGGCGCGTCGGTGGCGCGTGCCGATGTGGCGCGCGGCTTGGAAGCGGCCGCGCCCTGCCGATTGCAGTGGGTGCGGGCAGAGTCGGATTTTGGCGATGTGCGCAACCAATATCGTAATCCGGCCGAGCAGGGGGCGGATCGCTGGCTGGCGGTGTTGGCCGCGCGGCAGCTGCATCAGGACGATGTGATCGTCGCTTGTGCCGGGACCGCCTTGACCGTGGAGGCATTGACCGCCGAAGGCGATTATCTGGGCGGGCTGATTTTGCCCGGACTGAACCTGATGCTGAGCAGCCTGGCGCGCAATACCGCTAATCTGGACCGTCCCGCCGGCGTGGTGACGCCGTTTCCGCAGGGTACCGAGGATGCGCTGGCCAGTGGCGCGGTATACGCGCTGACCGGTGCGGTGGAGTCCCAGCGCAGGCAGTTGCAGATGCATACCGGCCGCGCTTCGGTGCGGGTGCTGTTGACCGGAGGCGATGCCGCGCGCTTGGCGCCTTGGCTCGCCGGGCCGGTCGAGATCGTGGATAATCTGGTGTTATTGGGTCTGTTAAGGGTGGCCGACGAAAAATGAAGTGGTTCCTAGCCTTGGTTGTGGTGCTGAATCTGCTGGTGGCGATGTATGGCTCGTTCAAGCAGCGTCCGCCGGTTGACGTGCGGGCGCAGGAAGTGAGCCCGGAGCTGGTCAAGTTGCTGCCCGTGAACTGGAAGCCGAATGCGGCTTCCGCGCCGGTCGCGTCCGCTCCGGCGGCGGAGCCGCTGCGCGAATCTTCCGCGCCCAAGGCTGACAAGCTTGTTGCCGCCAAGCCCAAGACGGCGGAAGCGTCGGCGCCTAAAGCATTGGCCAAGGTCGAGGCCAAGCCGGCCGCTGCCAAGCCGGAGCTCAAATCCGAGGCCAAGCCCGAGCCGGTGAAGGCTGCGGAAGCTGCCGCGGTCTGCCTGCAATGGGGGCCGCTGGACGACAAGTTGCTGTCCCGGGTCAAAGGCGGGGTGCCGCAGCTCAAGCTCAAGGCCGGCCAACTGAGCGAAGCCAGCAAGGAAGAAGCCGCCGCTAGCGGTCGCTTCTGGGTGTATTACCCGCCACTGGCGACTCAGGCGGAAACCTCGACCCTGTCGTCGGAGCTGAAGGGCAAGGGCTTCGACAACTACATCGTCAAGAATGACGATTTCAAGGGCCATTTGTCGCTGGGGCTGTTTGGCAAGGAAGACGCGGCCAAGGCCTTGGCCGCGCGTTTGAAGGCGGCGGGCTACGACAAGGCGCTGGTGCAGCAGAAGGGGCAGAAGGCGAGCAAGACCACGCTGAGCTTCAAGACGCTGGACGCGCAGCAGGCGGACAAGCTCAAGTCCCTGCAAAAGCGGCTGACGCCGGGAATCGGGCTGAAATCCTGCGCCTGAGGCCGGCTTCTTGATCTGACTGCTTGCCAGCCGCGGCGCGGAGATGCACTATCAGGCATCGCCCGCGCCAAGGGCGCAGGCGCAGTGTCTTCATTTCCCCGATGACGGCGGCCTCTGGTCGCCGTTGTTCATTTCGTCAGCAGGATATGTTCAGAAGAACCAGCATCACCCGGCTATTGGACCGGGGCCGCTTCAATGACCGCATTTTGCGGCAGTTGGGGTGGTCAATGGCCTTTATCGCCGGCGCGCTCAATGCCGGCGGCTTTCTCGCCGTGCATCGCTACACCTCGCATATGTCCGGCATCATCTCCGGCATGGCCGACGAGTTCGCGCTGGGCGAGGTGACGCTGGGCCTGTCCCTGCTGGTGATGCTGCTGTGCTTTATCGCCGGTGCGATGCACAGTTCCTGGTTGATCCTGTGGGCGCGTCGGCAGCGGCTGCGCGGCGGCTACGGCGTATCGATGATGGAAGAGGCCGGCCTGTTGTTGTTGTTCGGCCTGCTGGGCGCCGGCTTGTCGCTGCACAAGGGCTTTTTCACTCCGCTGACGGTGATGCTGCTGTGTTTCATCATGGGCATGCACAATACCATCGTCACCAAGCTGTCCGGCGGGCTGTTGCGCAGTACCCACATGACCGGCATCGCCACCGACATTGGCATCGAACTGGCCAAGCTCAGCTACTACGGCCGGGAAAGCATGCCCAAGGTTAAGGATGTGCGCGCCAACCGGGCCAAATTGCGCACCTATCTGCTGATCCTGCTGTCGTTTTTCGGTGGTGGCGTGGTTGGCGCGCTGGGCTTCAAGCACATGGGATACAGCTTTACCCTGCCGCTGGCGCTGCTCTTGTTTCTGCTAGGCTTGAGGCCGGTCTGGTACGACGTGAGGCTGCGTTTCCGGCTGTGGCGCATCCAGCTGGAAAGCCATTGATTCGATTGGCTCTTGTGCGCCCGCGCGCATCGCGACAAACTCCGGGCTTACGCCCCAAGGGGGGCGGCAGCCTCAAGCCGTCGGCTGTGCAAGATGGACGGTAATCGTCGGAACGCTTGAGCCCGGCGTACTCTCTCGCGGAGAGTATTCATGAGCGAAACCATTTACGGCGACGGCGCGATCCGCCGTCAGGGGCTGTACGGCTCCTCCATTGAAAACACCTATGCCGGCGTGCTGTCCTTCATGCGCCGCAACTACAGCCGAGACCTGAGCGGCGCAGACGTGGTGGTATCCGGCATTCCGCTGGACCTGTCCACCACCTTCCGCTCCGGCGCGCGGCTGGGCCCGCAGGCGATCCGCGCCGCCAGCGTACAGCTGGCCGAGCTGCCTCCCTTCCCCTGGGGCTTCAATCCCTTCGACGACCTGGCGGTGATCGACTATGGCGATTGCTGGTTCGACGCGCACAATCCGCTGACCATCAAGCCCTCCATCATCGAGCACGCGCGCGTTATCCTGGCGTCCGGCGCCAAGATGCTGACCTTTGGTGGCGATCATTTCATCACCTACCCGCTGCTGATCGCGCACGCCGAGAAATACGGCAAGCCGCTGGCGCTGCTGCACTTCGACGCCCACTGCGACACCTGGCCGGACGACGAGCCGGACAGCCTGAACCACGGCACCATGTTCTACAAGGCGGTGAAGGATGGTCTGGCCGATCCCAAGAAGTCGGTGCAAGTGGGCATCCGCACCTGGAACGACGACTTCATGGGCATGAATGTGCTGGACGCGCCCTGGGTTCATGACAATGGCGTGGATGCCACCATCGCGCGCATCAAGGAAGTGATAGGCGATAGCCCGGTCTACCTGACCTTCGACATCGACTGTCTGGATCCGGCTTTCGCGCCTGGCACCGGCACCCCGGTTCCGGGCGGCCTCAGCAGCGCCCAGGCATTGAAGATCGTGCGCAATCTTGGCGATTTGAACATTGTCGGCATGGACGTGGTGGAAGTGGCGCCCGCTTACGATAACAGCGAAGTGACCGCCATCGCCGCCGCGCATCTGGCCTGTGACATGCTGTGCCTGATGCGCAACAAGAAGCTGGCCGGCACGCTTTAAATCGTTGCTGCCTGCAAGAACGCCGCTCTGATCAAGCGGCGTTTTTATTTGCGCGGAACCAGGACCAGGTGCGCGCCGGCAAGGCCGCCGGCTCGCGGCGCAGCTCCATATAGCGCTCGCCGTCGCGCAGTTCGGCGAAGCCCAGCCGGCGGTAGAAGGGGCGCGCATCGCGCGATACCAGCAGAAAGCGCCGCAGCTGCTGTAGTTCGGGGTGGGCCAGCGCCGCGTCCATCAGCGCGCGGCCGACGCCGAGGCGGCGGGCCTCGGCCAGCACGAATACATCGGACAGATAGGCGAAGCTGACGTAGTCGGTGACGATGCGGGCAAAGCCCAACTGCCGCTGCCCGCGGTAGGCGCCGAACACCAGCGAGTGCGCGATGGCCTTGTCCAGCTGCGTCGGCGTCAAGCCTTGCGCCCAGTGGGTCTGGCTCAGGAAGCCCAGTATCATGCCGCGGTCCAGCCGGTCGCGTTCACAGCTGATTTCCAGGTGGGCCATGGCGGCTCCATGCGAAGACGACGCCGCCAGTATTCCCGCGTCGCATCACCGCCGGATGACGGAGAAATGGCGGAATCGTTGCAGTGCCGCTAGAAAGCCGGCCAGCGGACCACCAACAGCAGCATGAGGCCGATTTCGCACAACTCTATGCCCGCGCCCAGGCAGTCTCCGGTCATGCCGCCCAGCTTACGCAGCAGAAAGAAGCGCCAGGCCAGCGCCGCCAATGGCGCCAGCAACAATGCCGGAGCCAGCCAGGCGGACAGCGCCGCCAGCAGCACGGTGTTGACGGCCAGGCTGGGCCAGTGGCGGCGCCAGGCGAAGCGTTCGCCGCTGCCGGGCGCGATCGCCGGCAGGCTGGCCGACCAATACAGCGCGAAGCAACGGCACCAGGCGGGGATCAGCAACAGGCCCCAGGGCAGCGCCGGCTGCTTGGCCAGCAGCATCAGCAGCACCAGTTTGGAGACAACGGCCAGGATCAGCGCCAGCGCGCCGAAGCTGCCGACATGAGGATCTTTCAGCACTTCGAAGAAGCGCTCGCGTGAGCGGTGCGCGGCGCCCAGCGCGTCGGCCAGGTCGCCCAAGCCGTCCAGATGCAGGCCGCCGGTGACCCAGGTCCACATCAGCAGCGCCAGCAGCGCGGCCAGCCAGGGATCGCTGCCGCGGCCCAGCGCCAGCGCCGCCAGCAACAGCGCGCCGACGATCAAGCCCACCGCGGCGAACCAGCGCGCGCTGTCGGCCAGCCATTCCGGCTTGAATTCGCGCAACTGCGGCGTGGGCAGGCGGGTCAGGAACTGCAGCGCCAGGATCAATCCGCGCACGGCGCCTCCAAACGCATCAGGTAGGCGGGATGCCCTTCCAGGATGGACAGTTGGGCAAAGCCGCCGCGTTGCACCGTCATCAGCTTGGCCACCGAGAAATCGGTGCCCAGCAGTTCCGCCAGCAAGGTGGTGATCACGCCGCCGTGGGTGACCAGCACCCGGTGGCTGCCGCTGGCCGTGGTCATCCACTCGGCCAGACCGGCCAATACCCGGGTGCGGAAGCCTTCATAGGCTTCGCCGCCCGGCGGCGTCAGTTCTCCGGCTGCCAGCTTGGCGCGCCAGTCCGGGTAATGCTGCGCCAGCACCTGCACCGCCATGCCGTCCCAATCGCCAAAGTCCATCTCGGCGAAGCGCGGGTCCACCTTCAGTGTCAGCGAGCCGTGCAAGGCATGCTGCACCGCGAACTCTCGGCAGCGCTGCAAGGGCGAACTGGCGATCGCGGTGACTGGGGCCAGCGAGCAAATGCGCTGCCAACTCTGCGCCATCTGCGCTTGCCCCAAGGCGTTCAGCGGCAGATCGCCGCTGCCTATCAGCCGGCCGGCATGGTCGATCTCCCCATGGCGCAGCAGGGTGAGCGTATACGGGTTCATTCCGCCTTACCGGTGACGCCGGCCTCGGCGAAGGTCGCCATCTCATTGTGCAGGTGGATGGCCATCTGCAGCAGCGGCACGCACAGCGCGGCGCCGGAGCCTTCGCCCAGGTGCATGCCCAGGTCCAGCACCGGTTCCAGCTTCAAGGTGTGCAAGGCCAGCAAGTGACCGGTTTCCTCCGAGCGGTGGCTGGCCAGCAGCCAATCGCCCAGCCGCGGCTCCAGCGCATGGGCGCACAGCGCGGCGGCGCTGGAAATGAAACCGTCCACCAGCACCGGCACGCCGTGCTGGGCGCTCTCCAGATAAAAGCCGGCCATGGCGGCGATTTCCAGGCCGCCCAGCTCGGTCAGCGTTTCCAGCGCCGACAGTTGACGCTCGGCGACGCGGGCCAGCGCGGTGCGCACCACCCTGCGTTTGATTTCCAGTCCGGCCTCGTCCAGCCCGGTGCCGCGGCCGACAATGCGTTCCGGCGGCAATTGGGCCAGCCGGCAGATCAGCGCCGCGGACGCGGTGGTATTGCCTATGCCCATGTCGCCGGCGATCAGCAGGTTGGCACCGCTGGCCAGAGCCCGGCGCGCGGCCTGCCGGCCCACTTCCAGCGCGGCTTCGGCCTGTGCCGGCGTCATCGCGGCCTCCCTGGCCAGATTACCGGTGCCGGCCCGCACTTTGGCATGGACGATGGGCAGTGCCGAGACATCGCTGAGCACGCCGGCGTCCACCACCTCCAGCCGCGCGCCCAGGCTTTGCGCCAGCACGCAGATGGCGGCGCCGCCGTTGGCGAAGTTGCGCACCATCTCGCCGGTCACCACCGAGGGATAGGCGGAAACGCCTTCGGCGGTGACGCCATGGTCGCCGGCGAAAACCGTGATCGCCGGCCGCAGCGCGTCCGGGCAGGTCTTGCCCTGCCAGGCGGCGAAGCGGCAGGCCAGCTCCTCCAGCCGGCCCAGGCTGCCGGCCGGCTTGGTCAGCGTGGCCTGGCGCGCGCGAGCGGCCTGGTAGGCGGCGGAATCGGGAGAGCGGAAGGTGTCGGTCTGTGTCATGAGGTGGCCAGCTCCAGCCTGAATGAGGTTTTGATACAGCGGCGACTTTAAGCGATAGCCCGGCACGGGGGCAACCCGCGTGCCGTGGGTGATTTGATCCTAACTAAACATATTTCTTTTGGCGCCATTCCGCCGGGATGGACTCCGGTATAATCCTGAGCCTAGCAGGTGTCCGCGTCTCAATGGCGTGGATGAAACGGGAAGCCGGTGCAAGACCGGCGCTGCCCCCGCAACGGTAAGGCCTGACGTGTGAAGCTGTTCAATTGAGCCGTGCTTGATTGGCGAATCATTGAAGCAGCGCGAAACGTCCTGGCGATGCAAGCGCCACTGTCCATTGGATGGGAAGGCGCATCGCCGCATGGCTGAGCCCGGAGACCGGCCTGCCGACGCGCGCTCCCACGCAGGATGACGCGCGCGTTCAGGGCCGCCCGGAAGGCGGCCGCACTGGAGTATCGCGGGGAGGCGATCCGACAGACGGCCCGGCGCTCTGCCGCGGCGTCCCCCTTTTCATGCCTTCTTCGCACTCTTCCTGAATATGCCGCCGCGGCGGCCAGATCATAAAAGTGGAGTGTGTTTCATGTTCAAGCCCCAACAATGCGCGCTGCTGGTTTCGCTGGCTTGCGCCGGCCAGGCCTATGCCGCCAATGTGCCCGAGTTCGCCGGTGATCCGGTGGTGGTGACTGCTACGCGCCAGCCGCAGTCCATAGCGAAAACGCTATCGGATGTCAGCGTGATTACGCGTCAGGAAATCGAGGAATCGGGAGTCCGGGATTTGGTGCAATTGCTCGCACGACAGCCGGGTGTTGAAAGTGCGAGTAATGGTGGGGCGGGTACAAACGCAAGCCTATTTTTAAGAGGCGCCAATCCGAAACATACATTGGTGCTGGTTGATGGTATGCGCATTGTTTCCGCCTCTAGTGGTACATCGGCCTTGGAACATATTCCATTGGCCCAAATCGATCGCATCGAAATCGTGCGGGGGCCGGCTTCTAGCTTGTATGGTGCAGATGCCATTGGCGGTGTGGTACAGATTTTTACTCGACAGGGTGAGGGGGCTCCTGTATGGGGCCTGAACTTTGGCGGAGGGGATCGAGGCACTTTCCGTTCAGATGCTTCGCTTACGGGTAAGACCGGAGAGACCGCTTATAGCTTCACTGTGAGTCGTGAGCAAACGCGGGGTTTCTCCGCTACCAACCCTAAGGCTGGTTATTACACCTATAACCCGGATCGCGATGGGTATAAAAACACTGCATATAACGCCAGAGTGACTCAGACTCTATCGCCTGGACATGATTTAAGCCTGCAGTTGTTTCAAACTTTCTCGGAAACGGACTACGACGAAACGAGAGATGCGCGAGACATGCTGCGGGCACGGCAAACCGGGGCCAGTATCGAAACACGTAATCAGCTGAGCAGCAACTGGAAAAGCTCATTGCGCTTTACCCGGACGGAAGACAAGCAGGAAAACTTTACTGCGGGGAATATGGATTCCCGTTCCAGCTTATATGCGACAGAGCAGAACGAGTGGCAGTGGCAAAATACGATTGACACGGCACTGGGTGGTTTAGTTGCTGGGTTTGTGTATACCGATCAGCATGTCAATGGGAATGCCTACTATTTCCCTCAGGGATACTCAGTGACCTCCCGCGATAATAAGGCCGGCTTCTTAGGTTATCAAGGCGAATTCGGTAGGCATTTGTTGCAAGCCAGCGTTCGCCGGGATGTGAACTCCCAGTTTGGTGGCAAAAATACTGGCTCTATCGGTTATGGTATTCGTTTAAGTGAGGAGTGGCTGGTTCGGGTGGGGTATGCGACAGCTTTCAAAGCTCCGACCTTTGACGACTTATATGGGTCGTACAAGCCTAACCCGCTATTGAAGCCTGAGGTCTCACAGAACGTTGAAGCGGCAATCAAATGGCGCCAAGGAGGCAGCCATGCGGAATTAACTTGGTATCGCAATCAAATAGACAATTTGATTGTGTATCAGAATAATTTGACTGGTGCCTTGAATAAAGATGCACGAATTAATGGTGTAACTCTGTCTGGTGGCCGCTCTATCAATTCATGGGATATTTCCGGTTCGGCAACCTATCAGGATCCGAAGGACAAGCAGCTTGATACTCAACTGATACGGCGCGCGCGCGCATTTGCTCAGTTGAATGCTTCGTATGATTGGGGGCGCGCCTTGACAGGAGTGGAGTGGAAGGTTAGTGGTCGCAGGCCGGATACTGATTTTAATACTGGAAAATCAATCTGGCTATCGGGCTACTCTGTGACCAATCTGTTTGCCGATTACCGCATCAATAAAAATTGGACCGCTGTTGCGCGGTTGGATAATGTTTTTGATAAAGAATATGAAACGGCATACGGCTATAACACCGGCGGTTTAGGGTGGTATCTTGGTGTGCGTTACGTTTCCAAATAAGTAAGAAGGAACCATGCCCCACCTGATCAGCGGCGGCGCGCGCAGCGGCAAGAGCCGCTACGCCGAAACCCTGGCTTTGGCCCACCCGGGCCCGGTCTGCTATCTGGCCACGGCGGAGTTGCGCGGCGACGTCGAGTTCGCCGCCCGCGTCGAGCACCATCGTCAGCGGCGTCCGGTCGAGTGGTCGCAAGTGGAGGCCGGCCGTGGACTGGGGGCGGAGCTGCTGCGTCACGACGTGGCCGGCGGCCTGCTGCTGATCGACTGCCTGGGCATGTGGCTGATGCGCTTCTTCGACGAGGACGGCGGTTTCGACGCCGCCGGTTTCGAACAGGAACGCGCCGCGCTGCTGGCGGCATTGACCTGCGTCCAGGGCGAGGTGCTGCTGGTCAGCAATGAAATCGGCTGGGGCGTGGTGTCGGCCAATGCCCAGACCCGATGCTTCGTCGATGAGCTGGGGCGTTTGAACCAAGCGGTGGCGGCGGTCTGTCAGCGAGTGACGCTGGTGGCCTGCGGTTTGCCGCTGATATTGAAAGGCGAGGCATGAAACGGCTGTCGGCTTTGGCGTTGTTGCTGGGCGCGCTGCCGGCGATGGCGGCGGTCAGCGCCCAGGACGGCAGCGGCCAGACCATCACGCTGGCGCAGCCGGCGCAAAGGATTCTGACCCTGGTGCCGCACGCCACGGAAATGTTGTATGCGATAGGTGCCGGCGACAAGCTGGTGGCCACCGTCGAGTACAGCAACCATCCGGAGGCTGCCAAGCGTTTGCCGCGGGTAGGCAGCTTCACCGGTTTCAGCCTGGAAGCGGTGATGCGGCAGCGGCCGGATCTGGTGGTGGCCTGGAGCGACGGCGGTGCGCCGCGTGAACTGGAGCGCGTGCGCAGCCTGGGCATCCCGGTTTATCTCAGTCACCCCTTGCAGCCGGACGATGTGGCCAAGGAAATGCTGGCGCTGGGGCGGCTGGCCGGCGTGGACGCCGCCGCCGGCAAGGTGGCGGCAAGTTACCGTCAGCGGCTGGCGGATCTGCGCCAGCGCTATGGCGCGCGCGCGCCGGTGCGGGTGTTCTACCAAGTCAGTCAGATGCCCATCTTCACCGTCAGCGATCAAAGCTTCATGGGGCCGCTGATCAGCCTGTGCGGTGGCGTCAACGTGTTTGGCGATGTCCGGCTGCCGGCGCCGCAAGTGTCCGCCGCCACCGTGGTGGCCGCGCGGCCGCAGGCCATCCTGGCCGGCGATGAAGCCAGCCTGCGGAGCTGGCGGCGCTGGCCGGCCTTGCCGGCGGTGGCCGGCAACGCGTTGTTCGCCCTGCCGGGCGATGCCATGGTGGTGCCTGGCCCGCGGCTGGTGGACGGCGCCGCCGCGCTGTGTCTCGCGCTGGACACAGCGCGGCAGCGGCTGGGTTTGACGGCCAAGTGAGCGCCGGCTATCCTCGCCGCCATGGACAAGGAACTGGAATATCTCGAGTCGCGGGTAACGGCGCTGGTGGCCCGCATTCGCGAGCTTGAAACGCAAAACGGCCGCTTTGCCGAAGCGCTGTCGGAAGCGCTGCGGGACAATGCGGAGTTGAACTTCAGAGTCAACGAAACCCGCGCGCGGGTGGCGGCTCTGGTCGAGAGGCTGCCCAAGGCATCGGAGGACGCGGAATGAGCGACGTGGCTCAGGTAGAAATCGAACTGCTGGGGCGTTCTTTCACCATCGGCACCCCGGCGGAAGAAAAGGAAACGCTGCAAGAGGCGGTGCGCCTGCTGGCCGGCAAGATCGAAATGATCCAGCAGCACGGCAAGGTGATGGACGCCGACAAGATCGCCATCATGGCCGCGCTGAACATCGCCCACGATTTGTTGAAGACAAAAGTGGGAGAGGGCTTGGAGATGGCGGCGTTTCAGCGTAAAATACGCAGCATGAGCGAAGCCGCCGACCAGGCGCTCCGCGAAAGTCAGCAAGCGCTGTTTTAAGCGCCGCTGGCGAACACCAAGGTCAGTACCCCCTGCGGTGTTTGTGAAGGCACACAATTCCTTTGTACCAATGCGTTCGCTTCAGGCTGCTAGCGTGAGTCATGGGCGTGTCGCGTCCTCTCTTGGAGACGCGCCCGAAGTGGCTGGCAGGCGGCCCTCCCTGGAAACAGGGTACAAGCGAATTTTGCCCGAACGACACTCGCGGGGGCTCCCGCTCCCGCCATGACCGCATCTCCCGCCGTTACCGCACCCCAGAACACTGATTCCCCGTACATGGACAAGCCCGCATTGCGTCGGCGGATTCGTTGCGCGCGCCAGGCCTTGAGCCGCGACTACCGCCTGGACGCAATGCGCGCGATCGCCCGCCATGCGTCGCGGCTGCTCAAGCGCGGCAAGCGTGTTGGCGCCTATCTGGCCGCTGGCTCGGAACTGGACCTGGAAGTCCTGATGAGCGCCGCGCTGTGGCGCGGCGCGGAAGTGTATCTGCCGCAGATTCCGCGGCGCGGCCGCCGGCTGTGGTTCTGCCGCCTGGGCGCGGCGGACCGCTGGTATCTGCATCCGCGCTACCGGATCGCCGAATACGACGGCCCGGCGCTGCGCGCCGAACGGCTGGACGTGCTGTTCGTGCCGCTGCTGGCCATCGACGACGAGGGCTACCGCATGGGGCAGGGCGGCGGTTTTTACGACACCACGCTGGCTTTTCGTCAGCGCGCGCGCCAGTTCGGCAAACCCTTGCTGGTGGGCGTGGCCTACGACTGCCAACGCGTCGAGCGCGTGCCGCGCGAGCCCTGGGACATCCGGCTCGATTATCTATTGACCGAATCCGGCTTGCGCCGGCTGCCTTTGAGCCCCGCATGCCGCTAGCCATGGTCTTCCTGGCCGTTTTGCCGGCGCTGGCCCTGTTGGGGCGGCTGGAGTGGGTAGCGGTGTGGCTGTATCTGGCCCTGAGCCTGCTGTGCTTTGCGCTGTACTGGCGCGACAAGCGAGCGGCGCAGCGTGGCGGACCGCGCACGCCAGAGGCCCGGCTGCTGTGGCTCGGCGTCTTGTGCGGCTGGCCCGGCGGCTTGATCGCGCGCCGGCTGTTCCGTCACAAGACCGTCAAGCAGCCGTTCCGGCTGCTGTTCTGGTGCGGCACGGCCGCGAACCTGGCCTTGCTGGGCGGCTGGCTGTATCTGCGAGCGGTGTGAGCAGGCGCGACATCAACGCCAATCGTGGTGGCCGCCGTAGTAATAGCCGTAAACCGGCGTCACCACCACCGGGGCGGGTCTGATCACCACCGGACTCAGCGCCACCCTGGGCGGTTCCACGACGCAAGCGCTCAAGCCGGCGGCCAGCGCCAGGCCCAGCAGACATTGTTTGGCTCGGGTTTTCATGATCTTCATCCTTGTCCTTGGTGCGCGCATTTCGTCGCCATATCCCTTTGGGATGCCAATGTCAGCATAAACGGCAATCTTTCCAGTAAGATTGAGCAAGCGTTAACTCTTTCCACCACTGATTAACAGACATTGCCCATGCGCTACTGGCTGATGAAGTCCGAACCGGACGATACCTCTATCGACGATCTCGCCGCCGAGCCCGAACGCCTGTTCGAGTGGACTGGCGTGCGCAATTACCAGGCGCGCAATTTCATGCGCGATGGCATGCAAGTGGGGGACCGGCTGCTGTTCTGGCACTCGTCCTGCCCGGAACCGGGCGTGGCCGGCCTGGCGGAAATCGCCGCCGCCGCGCATCCGGACTCCAGCCAGTTCGACCCGGAAAGCCCGTATTACGACCCCAAGTCCGCGTCCGACGCGCCGCGTTGGCTGGCGGTGGATGTACGCTTCCTGCGCAAGACCCGGCTGCTGTCTCCAGCCGAGTTGCGCCAGCACCCGCCGCTGGCTGAGATGACGGTGCTCAAGCGCGGCAACCGGCTGTCCATCACCCCGCTGAGCGAGGATGAATGGCGCTACATCACTGAACAGTTGCTGGCATGCTGAGCCTGCCCTTATTGCTGACGCTGCTGGCCTGCGGCGCGGTGGCCGGTTTTCTGGCCGGCCTGCTCGGTGTAGGCGGCGGTTTGGTCATCGTGCCGGTGGTGCTAGGGGTCTTGTCCACCGCGCATTTGGGCGGCGACCATGCACAGCATCTGGCGGTGGGCACCTCGCTGGCGGTAATGGTGTTCACCAGCCTGTCCAGCGTGCGCGCGCATCACAAAAAGGGCGCGGTGGACTGGCGCATTGTGCGAGCGATGGCGCCGGCGATGGTGGTTGGAACCTTGCTGGGCAGTCTGATCGCCGGAGCGATCTCCGGGCTGGCGCTGAAATGGTTCTTCGTCGGCTACGCCTATCTGGTTGCGGTGCAGATGTTCTTCAACCTCCGGCCGCAAGCCAGCCGCGGAATGCCGGGCCAGGCCGGGCAGTGGGGCGCTGGCGGTGCGATCGGAATGATTTCCAGCTGGGTCGGCATCGGCGGCGGATCGATGAGCGTGCCCTATATGAGCTGGTGCAATGTGCCGGTGCATACCGCTATCGCCACCAGCGCCGCGCTGGGCTGGCCCATCGCCGTGTCCGGGGCCGTCGGCTATCTCTACAGCGGCTGGGGCGTGACCGGTTTGCCGGCCGGCTCCCTGGGTTTTATCTACCTGCCGGCGATGCTGGCGCTGATGCTGATGACGGTGCTGATGGCGCCGCTGGGCGCGCGTGCCGCGCACAAGCTGCCGGTGGCTCGTTTGAAGCAGGTGTTCGCCGCCTTGATGGCGACGATGGCGAGTGAGATGTTGTATAGCCTGCTGCGCGGTTAGGGAGTCGAACTTTATGATGGAGAGGCCATGCTGTATCCGCCGATAGAACCGTTTGCCAGCGGCATGCTGGCGCTCGACGGCTTGCATTCCATGTATTGGGAGCAATGCGGCCAGCCGCAAGGCTACCCGCTACTCTATCTGCACGGCGGGCCCGGCGACGGCTGCGTGCCGGCCTGCCGCCAGCTGTTCGACCCCGCCTTCTACCGCGCGGTCTTGTTCGACCAGCGCGGCAGCGGCCGCTCCTCGCCGCGCGGCGAGCTGCGCGATAACAGCACCGCCCACCTGGTGGCGGACATAGAACGGCTGCGCGAGCAGCTGGGCATCGAGCGCTGGCTGGTGTTCGGAGGCTCCTGGGGCAGCACGCTGGCGCTGGCTTACGCCCAGGCGCATCCAGAGCGCGTCAGCGGCCTGATCCTGCGCGGCATCTTCCTGGGCGAGCGCCGCGAGATCGACTGGTTCCTGCACGGCATGGGCCAGTTCTTCCCGGAGGAGTGGCAGCGCTTCGTCGCGCCGATACCGGAAGCCGAGCGCGGCGACCTGCTGGCCGCCTACTATCGACGCCTGACCGACCCGGACCCGGCGGTGCATCTGCCGGCCTGCCGCGCCTGGGGCCGCTACGAGGGCGCTTGCGTCGCGCTGCGCCCCAATGCCGACGCCGCCGAACGCGCCGGCAGCGAATACGTGGCGCTGTCGCTGGCGCGGCTGGAAGCGCATTACTTCGTCAACCGCGTGTTCCTGCCGGAGGGCGCGCTGCTGGCCGGGCTGGCGCGCATTCGTCACATTCCCGCCGCCATCGTGCAAGGCCGCTACGACGTGGTCTGCCCGCCGGCCACCGCGCTGCGGCTGGCCCAGGCCTGGCCGCAAGCGCATTACGAACTGGTGGAAGCCGCCGGCCATTCTTTGTGGGAGCCGGGCATACTCGAGGCGCTGCTGCGGCAACTGGAGCGTTTCCGCGACGCGCACCTGGCCGGCCGGGTCTAAGAGCCTGTTCAAAGTCTCGCGAGCAAGAGCGAGACAAGGCGAAAACAAGCGAAAAAGCGGAATGTACACGTGGTACATGAGCATTTTGAGCTTGTTTTTAACGCCGTATCGCTGAAGCGCAGCAGACTTTGAACAGGTTCTAAGTCAGCGCAACTATTTGACGCATTGACGGGTCGAACCAGGCTTTCAACACGGAAAGCATGGCAATTGAAAACCATCCTTCTTTGCGCCGCGGCCGCATTGGCCGCGATTCCCGCCGCCGCCTCCGCCTATAGCGACGAAGCGCGTTTCCCCTTCGCCGGCCAGCCCGGCGAACTGCCGCTGGAAGTGGTGCTGCGCTTCGCCAAGAACCGGCTGGGCGAGGACGGCCAGTTCGAATACCGCAGCCTGAAAGTGATCCAGACCAGCCAGCCGGAAGCCTTCGACCAGGCCAGCATCGCGCTGCTGCGCGAAGGCCTGATGGACGACAGCGTCAAGGGCATGCGCCAGCGTTTCCAGCTCAGCCGCGAAGGCAATGTGTGGACCATACGCTCGGTGAAGGAGGATTTCTCCTGCTGGCGCGGACGCAAGGGCTGGGGCGTCAAGCCCTGCTCTTGACGGCGGCGAGTCGGGAACCGGCCAAGCATTTGTTTTTTTGGGGTCTTATCGCGGGAGCGAAGACGCCGTTATAATGGGGGCAACCTTTTTGCGGACGGGCTATCCGGAGGCGCCAGCGTGAACCGCGCGCCGGGCAGCCCGCCTTTTGTATTTCCGCCTTTTGAATTTCAGAGTCCAGACAAAGATCGCCATGCAAGAACAATACAGCCCGCGCGCGGTGGAAACCGCCGCCCAGCAGAAATGGCAGAAAACTGCCGCCTTCAAAGCCGTGGAAGACGCGTCGCGTCCCAAATACTACGCGCTGTCGATGTTCCCGTATCCGTCCGGCAAGCTGCACATGGGCCATGTGCGCAACTACACCATCACCGACGTGCTGGCCCGCTTCAAGCGCCTGCAGGGCTTCAACGTGCTGCAGCCGATGGGCTGGGACGCCTTCGGCCTGCCGGCCGAGAACGCCGCGATGAAGAACGGCGGCGCGCCGGCGGCCTGGACCTACGCCAACATCGAGTACATGAAGCAGCAGCTGGGTAGCCTGGGTTTTGCTTTGGACTGGGAGCGCGAGCTGGCCACCTGCAAACCGGACTACTACCGCTGGGAGCAGTGGCTGTTCACCCGTCTGTTTGAAAAGGGCGTGATCTACAAGAAAAACGGCGTGGTCAACTGGGACCCGGTGGACCAGACCGTGCTGGCCAACGAGCAAGTGGTGGACGGCCGCGGCTGGCGTTCCGGCGCGCTGGTGGAAAAGCGCGAAATCCCGATGTATTACTTCCGCATCACCGACTACGCCGAGCAGCTGCTGGCGGACCTGGACAAGCTGGACGGCTGGCCGGAACAGGTCAAGACCATGCAGCGCAACTGGATAGGCAAGAGCTTCGGCTCCGACGTGGCCTTCGCCTACGACGAAGCCAGCATCGGCCACGCCGGCCAGCTCAAGGTCTACACCACCCGTCCGGACACCCTGATGGGCGCCACCTATGTGGCGGTGGCCGCCGAGCACCCGCTGGCCACCCAGGCCGCGGCCGGCAAGCCGGAGCTGCAAGTCTTCATCGCCGAATGCAAGGCCGGCTCCGTGGCCGAGGCCGATATGGCCAAGATGGAAAAGAAGGGCATGGACACCGGCCTGTTCGTGGTTCATCCGCTGACCGGCGCCAAGCTGCCGGTTTGGGTGGCCAACTATGTGCTGTGGGGCTATGGCGAAGGCGCGGTGATGGCGGTGCCGGCGCACGACGAGCGCGACTTCGAGTTCGCCAACAAATACCAGTTGCCGATCCAGCAGGTCTACGCGCCGGCCAGCGGCGAGGACAACTTCGACGCCGCCGCCTGGCAGGACTGGTACGCCGCCAAGGATGACAGCATCCGCACCGTGAACAGCGGCAAATACGACGGCCTCAACTTCTCCGCCGCCTTCGACGCCATCGTCGGCGATCTGGAAGCCAAGGCCGCCGGCCAGAAGAAAACCCAGTATCGCCTGCGCGACTGGGGCATTTCGCGTCAGCGCTACTGGGGCTGCCCGATTCCCATCATCCATTGCCAGAGCTGCGGCGACGTGCCGGTGCCGGAAAAAGACCTGCCGGTGACGCTGCCGGAAAACGTGATTCCGGACGGCACCGGTTCTCCGCTGGCCAAAATGCCGGAATTCTACGAAACCAGCTGCCCGAAATGCGGCGGCGCGGCCAAGCGTGAAACCGACACCATGGACACCTTCGTCGAGTCCAGCTGGTACTACGCGCGCTACGCCTCGCCCAAGTGCGACACCGCGATGGTGGACAAGAAGGCTGCCGACTACTGGCTGCAAGTAGACCAATACGTCGGCGGCATAGAACACGCGATTCTGCACCTGCTGTACGCGCGCTTCTTCCACAAGCTGATGCGCGACGAAGGCCTGGTGTCCAGCGACGAGCCGTTCAAGAGCCTGCTGACCCAGGGCATGGTGGTGTGCGAAACCTTCTATCGCGAACTGCCCAACGGCGCCACCGACTGGATCGCGCCGCAGGACGTGGAACTGGAGCGCGACGCCAAGGGCAAGATCGTCGCCGCCAAGCATCGCGTCGACGGCCTGCCGGTGGTGGTCGGCGGCATCGAGAAAATGTCCAAGTCCAAGAACAACGGCGTGGACCCGCAGGAATTCATCGAACAATACGGCGCTGATACCGCGCGTCTGTTCATGATGTTCGCCGCGCCGCCGGAGCAGAGCCTGGAATGGTCCGACGCCGGCGTGGAAGGCGCGTTCCGCTTCCTCAAGCGCTTGTGGAAGGCGGTGAACGAGCATGCCGCAGCCGGCCTGGCGCCGGCGTATAGCGGCGGCGAATTGTCCGCCGGCCTGAAGGATCTGCGCTTCAAGCTGCACGCCACCATCCAGAAAGTGGCCGACGACTACGGCCGCCGTCAGCAATTCAACACCGCCATCGCCGCGGTGATGGAGCTGTTGAACACCTACGACCGCGCCGACAAGAGCGGCGACGCCGGCCGCGCGGTGGCGCAGGAAACGCTGGAAGCCGTGGCGCTGCTGCTGTCCCCCATCGTGCCGCACATCTGCGACGCGCTGTGGACCGCGCTGCGTCCGGGCAGCGAACTGCTGCAACAGGCTTGGCCGAAAGTGGACGAGAGCGCGCTGGTCAAGAGCGAGATCGAACTGATGGTGCAAGTGGGCGGCAAGCTGCGCGGCAGCATCACCGTGGCCGCCGACGCGGCCAAGGACGCGATCGAAGCCGCGGCGCTGGCGCATGAGAACGTGCAGAAGTTCATGGAAGGCAAGCCGGCCAAGAAAATCATCGTGGTGCCGGGCCGCCTGGTCAACATCGTGGTGTAAACCCGACGTGGCCCGGCCCAGGCGTGGATTGCGCCTAGGGCCGGGCCAGCATTGTTTCCCGATAAGGAATCGCGAATGAGACTTTCCCTGCAATGGCTGTGGCTGGCGCTGCTGGCCATCACCTTGAGCGCCTGCGGCTTCCACCTGCGCGGCCTGGGCGGCCCGATGAAGCCGCTGCCGTTCGCCTCGCTGTATTTCGACGGCGGCAGCGCCGCGGTAGCCGGTGACGTGCGCACCGTGCTGGCGCGCGACCCGCGTCTGCAACTGCTGGACAATCCCAAGCAGGCCGAGGCGGTGGTGAGCATCCTCAGCGAAAACCAGGCCAAGGACATCCTGACCCTGAACGTGGGCGGCAAGATCAACGAGTACCAGCTGACCTATACCGCCGTGGTGCGCACCGTGTTGTTCGGCGTGCCGGTGGAGCCGGACATGACCGTGGTGGTGCGCCGCAGCATGAACTACTCCGACAGCGCCATCCTCGGCAAGGAACAGGAAGAAGCGCTGATCTGGGCCGATGCCCGCCGCGACGCGGCGGAGCAGATCGTGCGCCGCTTGGCTTATCTGAAAAAGCCGGCCGCCGCGCCGCTGACCGGCCCGCAAAGCCTGAAGCCCGTCGATGCCCAACCTAAGCCCTGACGCGCTGATCGCGGCGCTGGGCAAGGGCCTGGCGCCGCTCTACCTGGTGCACGGCGAAGAAGCGCTGCTGGCGTTGGAAGCCGCCGACGCGCTGCGCCAGGCGGCGCGCGAGCAAGGCTACCAGGAGCGTGAAGTGCTGACGGTGGAGGCCGGTTTCGACTGGTCGCAACTGCGCGACGCGATGAGCAGCGTCTCGCTGTTCGCCGAGCGCAAGCTGCTGGAAATCCGCATCCCCAACGGCAAGCCCGGCACCGAAGGCGCCGAAGCGTTGCAACAGCTGGCGGCGCAGCCGCCGCAGGACACGGTGACGCTGATCACCCTGCCCAAGCTGGAGCGCGCGCAACAGCAGTCCAAGTGGTTCCAGGCGCTGGAAAAACTGGCGGTGACGGTGGAAGCCCGTCCGGTGGGCCGCGCCGAGCTGCCCAGCTGGATCTCGCGCCGGCTCAAGGCCCAGGGGCAGTCGCTGGGCGGCGAGGCGCTGGCGTTTTTTGTCGATCGCGTGGAAGGCAATCTGCTGGCCGCGCGCCAGGAAGTGGACAAGCTGGCCCTGCTGTATCCGGCGGGCGAACTGACGCTGGAACAACTGCGCGCCGCGGTGGCCAATGTGGCCCGCTTCGACGTGTTCCACCTGTCCGAATCCTGGCTGGCCGGCGACGTGCCGCGCGTGCTGCGCATGCTGGACGGCCTGATGGCCGAAGGCGAAGCGCCGGTGCTGGTGTTGTGGTCGCTGACCGAGGACGTGCGCATGCTGCTGCGTTTGCGCCAGGGCCTGAAGGACGGGCGCAACGCGCGCGACATGGCGCGCGAACTGCGTTTGTGGGGCGATAAGCAGCGCTTGGCCGAGCCGGCCTTGCGCCGCATCGGCCCGCGCAAACTGATGACCGCGCTGGACGAATGCGCGCGCATAGATCGTCAGATCAAGGGCGTGGAAGCCGGCGATCCGTGGCGGACCATGCGCGGCCTGGCGGGCTTGCTGGCGGCTTGATCCCGCGCGCGAGCGCGGCCATGTTTACACAGATTCGCGCCCGGTGCGCGGCAAACAGGAGAGCACGATGGCTTTATTCGATTCCTTGAGCGGTTTGCTGTCCGGCGGCGCGGAAGGCGGCGCTGGCGGAGCCTTGCAGGCCTTGCTGCAACAACAGGGCGGCTTGTCCGGCCTGCTGGAGCAATTCCAGCAAGGCGGCCTCGGTGAGCTGGTGTCGTCCTGGGTGGGCCAGGGCGGCAATCTGCCGGTGTCGGCCGAGCAGATCCAGCAAGTGCTGGGCTCGGAACAACTGTCCGGCCTGGCCGAGAAATTCGGCCTGGAGCAGGGCCAGCTGTCGCAACTGGTGGCCGAGCACCTGCCCGGCCTGGTGGACAAGCTGACCCCCAATGGTCAACTGCCGCAGGGCGAGGATCTGCTGTCCCAGGGGGCGGATCTGCTCAAGGGTTTGTTCCGCTAATCTTACCCGTCCATGCAAAAACGCCGGCCGCGAGAGACTCGCCGCCGGCGTTTTTCATGGGAGCAGGGAAGAAGGCTTGGAACGTGTTTACGTTCTCGCGAGCTAAGGCGAGACCTGGCGAAAACGGCTGAGAAAGCGGAGTGTACATACGGTACATGAGCATTTCGAAGCGGTTTTCAACGCCCTTGTCTAACTATTCCGCCAACGCGCAGCAGATCGTAAACAGGTTCTTAGCGGGTCTTAATGATGATGGCCGGCCGCGCCTGCTGCCGTCACCGTCAACTCCGCCGCCGGGCTCTTCAAGTCATGCGCGTCCTGGCCGGCGGCCGGGATGTCCGCCCAGTTGGTTTCGCCCTGTTCACACTGCTGCTTCACCTTGAAATAGAGCTTGCCCGGCTGGGCGGCGATCTTGGCCTGGAACACGAATTCATCGTAGAAATTGGACGGCAGCTTGCCGCCCTTCCAGGTGATGCGGTTCACGTCCTCGCTCACTTTGCGGCCGTAGTTGTCGAAAGGCTTGACCGCGGCCTTGCTCACTTCCACTTCCCAGCCGGCCTTCGGCATCGGCTGCGCCAGGCGCACGCCTTCCGGCATTTCCACGCTGATGGCGGTGGTGGGGCTGCCGTTGCAGCCATGGCCGATCTTCAGCACGCCCTTGTAATAGCTGCCGCTGGCGGCGGTGGGCGTTTCCAGGGTGACGTGGGCGAAGGCGGAACCGGAAGCGGCCAGCAAGGCCAGCAGGGCGAGTTTTTTCATGGAAGCTCTTTGCGGATCAAGGTTAGCGCCGTTGCCGGCCAGGGGCGGCAAATGCGAATGAGGATTGACCGCATCAGTTTAGCGCCTGCTCATTCCTTCCGCATGCGACAAAGTGTCGCAGAGTCGGCATGAGAATAATGCAAGTTGTAACGTCATTGTCATGGCCGCTATACTGGTCCGCTCGCCCAATCGTTCAGGAGCAGTCATGATGGTTCGTGCTTTATCCGCGGCAACGCTAATGATGCTTTCCACTCATGGTTGGGCCGCAGGCGGCTACAGCGGCCTCGGCGCCGCCAGCGTCAGCGCGGAAGAGGTGGCGCGTTATCGCGCCGCGCCCTTGCCGGCGGAACTGAGCCGCAAAGTGCAGAACATGCTGGACCTGCGCGCGCCCGGCGCCGGCGTGCTGGCTCCGGACGGCAAGGCCCTGTACTTCAGCTGGCGCGTCACCGGCGTGCCGCAGGTGTGGAAGCTGGACGGCCCGCAGCGCTTCCCGGTGCAACTCACCGGCGGCGAAGACGCCACCCTGATTCAGGACGTCAGCCCGGATGGGCGCTGGCTGGTGCTCAGCCGCGACCGCAAGGGCGAGGAAAACCCCGGTCTCTATCTGCAAGCCGCCGCCGGCGGCGCGCTGCGCGAAGTCCAGCACAAGCCCGGCGTGCAGACCCAGTTCCAGTTTCTCAGCAAGGACGGCCAGTGGCTGTACTACCGCAGCAACGACGAGCGGGCCGACAGCTATACCCTGTACCGCTACCGGCTGGCCGACGGCCGTCGCGAGCGCCTGTTCGGCGAGCGCGGCGCCTGGAGCATCGCCGATCACCGCGACGACGGCCGCCTGCTGCTGCAAAAGACGCTGAGCAATGCCAGCGCGGAATTCTATCTGTGGACGCCGGACGGCAAGCCGGCGCAGCCGCTGCTGGGCCAGGGCGAAGCCGTCGATTACCGCATGGACTTCGGCCTGCGCGACGGCGAATACCTGGTGCGCAGCAATAAGTTCGGCGAATACCACCGCCTCTATCTGTGGCGCGCCGGCGTGTTCCAGCCGCTGACGCCGGAGACGCGCGGCGATGTCGACAACCTCAACATCGACCGCGAGCAGGGCCGCGTCTACTACACGCTGAGCCAGGACGGTTACGGCAAGGCGCTGGCGCTGGACGGCCGCCGCGGCTACCGCGCGCTGAAACTGCCCGCCTTCCCCGGCGCGGCCCAGGTCAATGTGGTCAATCTCAGCCGCGATGGCCGCTACGTCAACTTCAGCGTGGAAACCGACACCGCGCCGGCCAGCAGCCATGTCTGGGACAGCAAGAGCGGCAAGCTCAGCCAATGGCTGCTGCCGTCCGCGCCGGAGCTGGACACCCGCGGCTTCGCCAAGGCCAGCCTGGAAAGCTATCCGGCGCGCGACGGCACGCCGATTCCGATGTTCGTGCGCCGGCCGACGCGCTGCGCGGCCACGCCCTGCCCGGTGGTGGTCAACTTCCACGGCGGGCCGGAAGGGCAGAGCCGCGCCGGCTTCTCGCCGCAGGCGCAACTCTTCGTCGACGCCGGCTTCATCTATGTGCAGCCCAATGTGCGCGGCTCCATCGGCTATGGCAAAACCTGGCTGGACAGCGACAACGGCCCGCGCCGGCTGCAAGTGCTGTCCGATATCGAAGACGCCGCGCGCTACATCCGCAGCCATTGGGGCGCGGCCGGCGCGGCGCCCAAGGTCGGGGTGATGGGCGGCAGCTATGGCGGTTATTCCACGCTGGCGGCGATGACCATCTTCGCCGGCGCTTACGACGCCGGCGTGTCCAATGTCGGCATCGCCAACCTGGTCAGCTTTCTGCAAAACACCGCGCCTTACCGCCGCGCGCTGCGCGCCGCCGAATACGGCGACCTGGAACGCGACCGCGCCGCGCTGGAGCAATTGTCGCCGATCAATCACATCGACAAGCTGCGCGACCCGTTGCTGATCATCCAGGGCGTCAGCGATCCGCGAGTGCCGGTGGGCGAAGCGCTGCAAATGTACCGCGCGATGGCCGGCAAGGGCGTGGACGGCGGCCTGATCCTGTTCCCTGATGAAGGCCACGGCGCGGCCAAGCGCGAAAACCAGGTGCTGCAGCTGGGCCACAGCCTGTGGTTTTTCCAGCGCCACCTATTGGGGCAGAATGGAGGAGGCGCCGCCGAAGCCGGCCGCGTCGAATCGGGAGAAAAGCATGAGTCCAAAGGCGCTTGAAGATTACCTCCATCAACACATCCCGCTGTCCGCCGCGATGGCGGTCAGCGTGGCCGAGGCCAGCGGCGAGCGGGTGATCCTGCACGCGCCGCTGGCGCCCAATATCAATCACCGCGCCACCGTGTTCGGCGGCAGCGCCTCGGCGGTGGCCATCCTCACCGCCTGGTGCCTGGTGTTCATGCGCTTGCGCGAGCGCGGCCTGCCCGGCCGCGTCATCATCCACGGCAACAGCATGCGCTATGACAAGCCCATCGCCGCCGGCTTCCTCGCCCGCGCCGCCGCGCCGGATGCGGCTGCCTGGGACAAGCTGGAACGCGCGTTGCGGCGCGGGCGCATGGGGCGGCTGCGCCTGGAGGTGGCGCTGGAGTGCGACGGTGAGGCGGTGGGCAGCCTGGAAGGCGAGTTCGTGGTATTGCCCGGCGAAGGAGATTCCCAGCACTGAAGCACCCCCGGCGCCGCGATATCGCTTATTAAACTTTAAATCCAATCTGAATAGCCTATTTTTTGTGCTAAAAAGAAATATCTTGTGCCGGGTTGGATTGAGCGATAGCCAATGAAAACGCGCCCGGCGTTCCGGCCGCAGCCGCGCCGCAACGCCGGCGGACGCGGACTGGGGGAGGCCGATGGCTTTAAAAGCGCAAAAAGAGCTGGAGCTGGTGCTGCGTCTATTGCAGCGCAAGGGTTTGCACGCGGTGGACCGGCAGTCCTGGCCGCCGCCGCTGCCGGATGTCGGCGCCACCCTCAGCGACGGCCGGCGCATCGCTTTTGAAGTGACGGAAGTGCATGCCGACGAGCACTTGTTCGGCGGCGGCAAAGGCTGTTTGCGCGCGCGCGAAGTGCGCCAGGCGCAGCAGGGCGAGGATGCGCCGATCAGCGTGCCCAACGCGCCCATCGCCGCGATCAAATACCGGATCCAAGCCAAGTGCGTGAAGCGTTACGCGGCCAAGCCCGGTTATGAATTGAGCCTGCTGCTGGCGGCCAATATTCCGCAGTTCGGCGGCGTGGCCGCCACCACCCTGTTTCCCGCCTTTATCCAGGAAGCGGCGCTGACCGCCGCCACCCATGATCTGCTGGAGTCGTCCGCCTTCGAGCGCGTCTATCTGCACCTGATCCAGCCCGGTGTGCTGTACGAGTGGAGCAAGCAAGACGCCTGGGTGGAAATGGCCAAGACGGCGGACGAGGGCGCTCGTCCGCCTTTTTGGGTGGAGCCGGTACTCGGCGGCGTCTGTTGGCAGGGCGGCGTGGTTTAGCGCGCGCGCAGGCGGATGCGGCGGAAGCGGGCTTCCACGCTCATCCGCTGGCCCAGCGCCAGATACAGCTGGTGCTGGCCATCGACATGGCGATAAATTCTGACCCGGTCCGCGCCCAGCAATAGCAGCTGCTCCAGATAGTTGAAGAATCCCATCCATTGACCGCGCCCGTTGCGGTCGTCAAAGTCGATATCGTGTGCCACTCGGCTAAGCAGGCCCTTGCCAACGTATTCCCGATTGTCCTTCAGCCATTGCAGCAAATGGGCCGCGCATTCGCGGCCATAGGCGCTGTCGGCGGGGTAATCCTTGCTGGGCGCGGGCATTTGCCAGTAATGCGGGTAGGTGCGGCCGGGGCAGAAGCGGACGAAGGGCAGCAAAATTTCTTGTTGCTCCAGCGAGCGCAGATGGTAGCGACGACGAGGGGGGAAGGCTTGAGGCTGTTGCATGGTGTTTCTCCTGCTGTGACACAAGATAAACCACCTGCCAGGGAAGGCTGAGGTGAGGCAGGCGCGTGGCAGGATTGGCGTACTGGTCTACTTACCAAACCAGCGAGTGCATGGCACTCTCCCACCATGCGCCTGCCAAAGGGCACGGCCATAGTAAAGCTGCTCACACGGCACGCCGCGTAAGCAGAAGTTGGTAAGTAGAGGACGAGACGCCAATCCCGTGTGCCGCGTGTGGGCGGCAACGTGGGGATTGTTGCCGAGGGTGGGGCTTGGGTCAAGCTGGAGTGGCTGATGTGGGGTCTGGAGTGCGAAGCGCCTGTTCATGATCTTTTCGAGAGGATCATTGCCCCTGACATGACAGGGTGGGGGCGTGGCTTGAACGTCTGGCTTATCCACAAGGAGGGGCGCTTGGGTAGGGTTATCCACAGCGCGCTGGCGGGACGGCAGTGAAGGCATGAGGCGCTAGCGCGCGCGGCGGCTTGCCGCCCAGGTTCAAACCGTTTCCGTCCCCGCCGCCGCGATCTCGCGCTTGTTGCCATACATCTTGCGGTCCGCCACCGTCAACAGCTCGTCGATCAGCAAACCGTCCTCCGGGTAATAGGCGATGCCGATGCTGACGCCCACGGAGATCAGGTTGTCGCTCACTTCGTAAGGTTGGTGGATCACCTGTTTCAGGCGGTTGACGATCTTGTCCGCCTCGCGGTTGGATTCGATGTCTTCCATCAACACCACGAATTCGTCGCCGCCCAGGCGCGCGACGGTATCCTCGCCGCGCAGCTCTTCCTTGATGCGGGCGGCGATCAATTGCAGGATGCGGTCGCCGGTGACGTGGCCGTAGGTGTCGTTCACCGGTTTGAAACGGTCCAGGTCCAGGAACAGCAGGGCCAGCCGCTTGCCGCTGCGATCCACCCGCGATATGGCGTGTTGCAGCCGGTCGTAGAACAGATTGCGGTTGGCCAGGCCGGTCAGGCGGTCGTGATTGGCCAGATAGAACAGCTGGTTTTCGCGCTGGCGGCGGCCATGGGCCAGTTGCAGATAATGGTGGGCCACGAGCAAGAGCCCGGCCAGCAAGGCCAGGGACAGGAAGGACAGCATGCCCCATTCGAACACGCCGATCTGGCGCCAGCCCAGTTGCTGGCTGACGGTCAGCAATAAGGGCTGGTTGGCGCCGCCCAGCGGGTGGCGGGTTTCCAGCCGCGGAAACAGCAGGGCCTCCAGCGCGCTGGCGCTTTCGGCGCGGTGCAGCAGCACTGGCGCGCCAGGCGGCGAGCTGCGGTGGAATAGGCGCACTTCGGCGCCATCCGACAGCGGCAATTGGCTGGGCAGCAGGCTGTCGGCGCGTATCGCCATGGTGGCGAAGTGGGCCGGGGCCAGCGGCGCGGACAGCGGGGTGTTGAGCACGTCGTCCATCGCGCGGATCAGCAGATAGCCGGCCGGCAGGCCGGGCAGCTTGATCTGGCCGGAGATTTCCATGCGTCCGCTTTCCAGCGCGTCCTGCAAGGCCCGGCGCACGCTTTGCAGCCGGCCCAGGTCGGCGGCCAGCAAGGTGGACGGCTGCACCGGTTCGATGAAGGAGAGCGGGAAGACGCCAAAACGACGTTCCCAGGCATCGCCGCTGGCGGCGGGCAGCGGCAGCGCGTGGCCGTAGAGCTGGCGCAGCCGCTGTTTGAGCTGCGGCAATTGCTCGGGCGCGATGCGTTCGATATGGCCCAGCCACAGGATTTGCGGGTAGCGGCGCAGTAGTTGCCGGGTGAAGCGTTTTTCCGCTGGCAGGTCCTGGCGGCGGTCCAGGGTGCTGAAGGCGGCGTAGCTGTCCAGCACGGTTTCATTGTTTTGCAGCTTTTGATTGAGCTGCTCGGACAGTTGCAGCGCGTCGCGGTTGAACTGCTGCTCCGCGCTGAGCAAGGCATGGCTGGCGATGGACAGGGCGACCAGCGCGCTCAGCACCAGCCATATCGCGATGCATCCTGCATAAACCAGCCGTGTCCGCATGTAGCAACCGTAGGAAGGGGGAAAGAGGGGATAAGGGAGTTTATAAGAAGGCCGGCTTATTTTTTAGCTTTGACTGATGAAAAAGCCGGTTTTAAGTAGTTGTACGTAAAACAATACTGTTGTTTTTCGTCATGAAAATGACATGAAACAGCCCGCTGGGCGGGCTGTTTTTATGACGACATGGCTAGGGCTTGTTTCAGCGCGCTGGAATCCAGTCGGCGATCAAGCGCTGCGGGGTGCCGCAGGCTTTGCGCTTGAGCACGAAATTGCGGCACTTCTCCAGGAATTGGCCACGGTTCTCCACCATGTCCTGGCGCATTTCCAGTAGCTCGGCCTGGCGGCAGCGTTCCATCTGTTCCAGGTCCAGCCCGGTCTTGCGCGCGCGGTGCTGGCGGAAGCGCTCGTCGTTCAGCGCCAGGCCGGCCGCTTGGCGCAGCCAGACGCCGAAGTCGTGCGGATCATGCGGGCCGATGTCTTGAATCATGCCCAGGCGCCAGGCTTCGCGCGCGCTCAGCGGCAGGCAGGCCTCGGTCAGCAGCCGCGCCTGTTCCGCGCCCACCGCGCGCGGCAGACTGTAGGTCCAGTATTCCGAGCCGTACAAGCCCATGGTTTTGTAGTGCGGGTTGAGCACCACGCCGCCGCGGGCGAACACTAGGTCGGCGGCCAGCGCCAGCATCACGCCGCCGGCGCCGGCGTTGCCGCTCAGGCCGGCCACCACCAATTGGCGAGCGGTCAGCAGTTCTTGGCAGACGTCGTCTATCGCCTGGATATTGGCCCAGGCTTCCAGGCCCGGTTCCGGCGCGGCCTGGATCACATTGAGGTGAACGCCGTTGCTGAAGCTGCCGCGGCCGCCGCGCACCAGCAACACGCTGGTGTCCTGGGCCTTGGCCCAGCGCAGCGCCTCGCTCAGCCGCTGGCATTGCTCGGTGCTCATCGCGCCATTGTAGAACTCGAAGGTCAGTTCGCCGACGCAGCCGTATTCGCGGTAGCGGATGGGCTGGTAGCTTTCCTCGCAATGCGGGTGGGTGGCGATGGACCAGTCCAGCCGCGGCACTTGGTCGAGCAGGCCGGCCAGCACGTGGCGCGCCGGGCGCTTGAAGGTTTCCTCGCCCGCTTCCGGCTTGCGCCGCAGCGCGCCCAGCCACAGGCTGTGCTCGCCGGCGCCGACCAGCACGGCGTCGTCGTGCACCGCCAGCAATTGGCCGGGCTGGCCGGAGCGGTGGTCCAGGTGGGCGTCGTAGACGTAGTAGTCGCCGCCGGCCAGTTGCGTCAGCACGCCGGGCTGGCCGTCGGCGGCGTCGATGCGGCGTTTGATCTCGGCGGCCGGCTGTTGCCACAGGAAGGTGCGGTCGCTCTGACGCATATTGGGCTGCAGCCGGCCGCGCACCTGCGGCTGGCTGTAGTCCAGCGGCTCGGGCTCGAAGCCGGTGCCGAATTTTTCCACCACGTCGCGGATGCAATACAGGGCGGCGTCGCTGACCGGGCCGTTGTAGAGCTCGGATTTGCGCACCTCCGGCGGCATGTCGAATTCGCAGCTGGACCAGATCGGGCCTGCGTCCATTTCTTCCACCGCCTGCAGCGCGNNGGCCGGCTGCTGTCGCGCCACAGGGTTTCCGGCACCCGGTCCTTGAGGAAGGGGCAGATGACGATATCGGCGCCGGATTGCTGGATGTTGGCGCTGACTTCCTGCTCGTTAGTGAACAGCTGCACGCTGACTTGGTGACCGGACTGGCGCAATTCCAGCCAGGCGCGCTGGGTGAGTCCGTTGAACGCCGACGACAACAGGATGATTTTCAATGACCGCATGACCGCTCCTTGCCCTAAATGGAATGCATGGCCGGCGGCGGTGCGCCGGTTCGGCCATGTGCTTGGGCGAGGATGATAGTTTTAGTCTGAATAATGACAAATGACTAATGTCAAGCTTGATGCGATTGAAAATCACAACGCATTTTCATGCCAAAAATAATGACAGATGCTTTTGCTTTATGGTCTGTATATATGGTGGCGCGTGGCGAGGGGAGGGCGTGCCTAGTCCTGCTGGTTCAGGCATTGCTTGATGCCGGCCAGTTGCCGCCGGCTGACCGGCAGCGCTTGTTCGATGTCGGCCAGCCGCACCTGCCATTGTTCTTCGCCGTCGGCGGGCGTGCGGAACAGCTCGCGCAGCGCGTGGCGCATCACCAGGCAGTTGCGGTGGATGCGCACGGCGGCGTCGCCCAGTCTTTGCTCCAGCGCGATCAGCGGTTCGTCCAGCAGGTATTCCGCGTCCGGGGTGACCAGGGTGACGTATTTGAGCTCGGCCTTGAGATAGCGCGCCTGAGAGAAGGGGATGGGCAGCAGGCGATCGCGTTGGCGCACGGTGAAGCTGGCTTCCGGCTGCGGCGCTTCGCCGCGCTGGCGGCCGGCGCGCTCCAGCGC
>NZ_JAJOHW010000019.1 GCF_021129195.1 Chromobacterium aquaticum
CGCCGCCGCGCGGCTGCGCCAGGCGCAAGCGCTGAGCGACGTCAGCGCCGCCGCGACGCTGCCCCAAGTCAACGCGCAAGGACAGAGCACACGGCAGCTGCACGCCGAGGACAATCTGGTATCGCCTATCGGCAATGGCAACTACGACTGGCAGACCCGCGCCACGGTCAGCGTCAGCTACGACCTGGACCTGTGGGGGCGTGAGCGCGAAGCGCTGACCGCCTCGCTCAACGATGCCCAGGTGGCGGCGGCCGACGCCAGGATCAGCGCCTTGAACCTGGAAACCGCGATCGTGCGCGGCTATCTGCAACTGGCCGAGCAATACCAGCAAAAAGACTTGGCCGCGGCCGCGCTGCAACAGCAACAGGCGTTGCTGGAGCTCAGCCGGCGCCGCAAGGCCGCCGGGCTGGCGGCGGAACCGGAAGTGGTGCAGCAGCAAGGCCGACTACCGCCCAGCCGCACCCAAGTCGAACAGATAGACGAACGCATCGCCACGCTGGGCAATCAGTTGGCCGCTCTCAGCGGCCAGCCGCCGGAGGCCGCCGGCCGGCTGCGCCGCCCGACACTGAGCCTGGCACAGCCGCTGAGCTCGCTGGCCACCATTCCGGCCCAGTTGCTGGGCCGGCGCCCGGACCTGAGCGCGCAGCGCTGGGGGGTGGAGGCCGAGGCCGCTCGCATCAAGGTCGCCCGCGCCGCCTTCTACCCCAATATCAATCTGAGCGCCTTCGCCGGCTACCAGGGAATCGGCTTCGCCAATCTGATCTCCCCCGCCACCGCGCTGCGCGGCTTCGCGCCGGCGATCAGCCTGCCTATCTTCGAAGGCGGCCGCCTGCGCGGCCAGCTGCGCGCCCAGACCGCCGCCTACGATCAGGCGGTGGAAAGCTATAACGCCACATTGATCAACGCCTTGAGCGAAACCGCCAGCGCCATCGCCCATGTCCAGTCCACGGTCAAGCAGGCCGAACAGGCCGATCGCGCGCTAGCCGCCGCCAACCGCGAACTGGCGCTGGCGGAGCAAAGCTATCGCGCCGGCCTCAGCGACCAAAGCCCGGTGCGGCAACTGCGGCTGAGCCAACTGTCCGCGCGGCAGAAGCAAGCGCAGGCCCAGGCGCAGCGGCTGGATGGTTACGCCGCGCTGATGGCGGCGCTGGGCGGCGGCATTGAAACCCTGAGCCCAAGCGAAAACGGAGCCACGCAATGAGTCGTTTCGAAGAAACCAGCAAGCGCCTGCAGCGCGTCAAGGCCAGAATCCCGGAATTCCCGCTGCAACTGCTGACGCTGACACGGCTGAACTACCATGTGCAAAAACGGATACAGGACCTGACCAATGCCGCGCTGCGCAAGCATGGCCTGACCGAAAGCAGCTATCTGGTGCTGGCGGTGCTCTACGGCTCGGAACAGGAAACCATGACGCCGGGCACGCTGGCGGAAACCTGTTCGCAGAAACCGGCCAATATGACCCGTATCTGCAACGATCTGGAGAAGCAGGGCCTGATCCGCCGCGGCAGCCTCAGCGACGATCGCCGCGCGGTGACGGTGACGCTCAACGACGCCGGACGCGAATGCATACGCCGGCTGCTGCCCGATGTCTGGGGCAATCTGCGCAATACCTTCGACGGCTTCAGCGCCGAGGAGATGCAGCAGCAGGAGCAGTACTACCTGCGCCAGCTCAGCAATCTGAACCGGGCGGAGCCTAGCGATGAACACAGCTAGCCTCGCCGCCTGGCATCGGCTGCTGGGCCAGACGCTGCGCGGCGCCAGCCGTGATTGGCTGCGGCTGGAGGGCGAGCGCTGGATCTTTGTCCTCAAGACGCTGCTGGCCGGCTTCGCCGCGCTGTGGCTGGCCTTCCGCCTGGGTTTCGACTCGCCGGGCACCGCGCTGCTCACCGTGCTCATCGTCAGCTCGCCGCAAAGCGGCCTGGTGCTGGAGAAAGGATTTTACCGGCTGCTCGGCACGCTGGCCGGCTGCGCGGCGGCCTTGATCCTGGTCGGCATGCTGGCCTCGCAGCCGGTCTTGCTGCTGGCGGCGCTGTCGCTATGGATAGGACTGTGCGCCGGCTGCGCCACCCTGTACCGCAACTCGCGCTCCTACGGTTTCGTGCTGGCCGGCTACACCGCCTGCATCATCGCGTTGCCGGCGATAGATCGCCCGCTGGCGGTGTTCGACCTGGCGGTGACCCGGGCCTCGGAAATCTCGCTGGGCCTGATCTGCAGCGCGGTGGTCTACGACATCGTGTTTCCGCGCTACCAGGCCGAACAGGTGGTCAGCAATGTGCGCGGCCGCTATCTGCGCTTCATCCTGCTGTGCCAGGACGCGCTGGCGCAGAAGCTGCACGCCCGCGACATGGAACAGGCCCAGCTCAAGTTCGCCGCCGACATCGCCGCGCTGGAAGCCGGCC
>NZ_JAJOHW010000020.1 GCF_021129195.1 Chromobacterium aquaticum
GCGCGGTGGAAACGCCGACACGGAAGCCTCCCCTCGGGGAGGCTTTGTTGCGTTTGGGCATTGGACATGCCGGCAATAAAAAAGCGCCGCGAGCGGCGCTTGATCGTGAAGTTTAGAGTCTGTTTACGCTCCCGCGAGCAAGAGCGAGACAAGGCGAAAACGGTTGAAGCAACGTAGACTTTGAACAGGTTCTTAGAAATCCACGCGCATGAGCAAGCGTGGTTCGTCCTTGCCGAAGTAGTGCGGCTGATGCTCGATGATGGTGAAGCCCAGTTGCTGGTACAGCCGAACCGCGGGGTTGTCGGGGTGCACGGTCAGTTTCGCATGGCTGGCCTGGCGCGCCCGCAGCGCTTGCAGCAGCGTCTGCAGCAATTGCTTGCCGGTGCCCTGGCCGCGGCAATGTAGGTGTACCGCCAGAGACATGATCCAGAACTCGCCTTGCCCGCTGCCCGGCGCGCCAATGATGTAGCCGCCCAATTCGCCGTCTTGCGCGCCTGGCGCGACCAAGAACAGGTCTGGCCACAGATCGTGGGCCTGACGGAAGAAGAAGTCGGGGTAGATGTGCTGGCCGAATACCGCCTGCTCGATCTGGAAGACCGGGGCGAGGTCCGGGAGTTGCGCCGGGCGTGCCGTCATCGTGAAAACATCCTTGTCCATGAGTGCTGTGGAGCGGGCAAGCCTACTGCAATGTCCGGCGCTTGCAAAGCGCGGGCGTAAAAAAGCCGCGCGGGCGCGCGGCTATTGAACGGCTCAGGGTGGCTTACCACATGACCTTCACCTTGTCTGAGCCCAGCCAATCCTGCAAGGACAGCAGCAGGCCGTCGTCCAGCCGCACGCCCCAGGGCGGCGGCAGCATCAGGTCGCCGCTGGCGGCGCCGTTATTGTAGTGGATGCGTACCGGGCAGCCGGCATCCTCGCTACGGAACGGGTGCAACTGGGCCTTGAGCTTGCTGACATCGACCTTGCCGGCCAATTGCAGCGACAAGCTGCGCGCGTAGCGGCTGCGCGCCTCGCCCAGCTCGTAGACCTTGTCGGCGATGATGCGCAGGCCACCGGAGAAGTTGTCTTCGCTGACCTTGCCTTCTATCACCAGCACCACGTCGTCCTTCAGCCGGCTGCGGTTGGCTTCGAAGCTTTCCGCGAACAGGCTGACTTCCAGTTTGGTGCTGCCGTCGTCCAGTTGCACGAAGGCCATCTTGCCGCGGTTGCCCACCTTGACGCGGATGCCGGTGACGAAGCCGGCCAACAGCTGCGGCTCCTTGCGCGGGCTGAGCCGCGATAGCGGCGTCTTGATGAAACCGCGGATTTCCTTGGCGTAGGCGGCGAAAGGGTGGCCGGACAGGTAGAAACCGATGGCCAGCTTTTCCTCCGCCAGCTTGACCGCATCGTTCCAGGGCTTGATCTCCACCATTTCCACGCTGGGGGCGACGTCGTCGCCGAACATGTCGAACAGGCCGCCCTGGTTGGCATTGGCGTGTTCCTGTTCGGCGGCGTCCATCGCCAGGCCGACATTGCCGAACAGTTTGGCCCGGTTCGGCTCGATGCTGTCGAAAGCGCCGGCGCGGATCAGCGCTTCGATCACGCGTTTGTTGACGATTTTCTTGTCGGTGCGGCGGCAGAAATCGAACAGGTCCTTGAACGGGCCGGATTCGGCGCGCACCGCGACGATGTGATCGACAGCGGCCTCGCCGGTGCCCTTGATCGCGCCCAGCGCGTAGCGAATGTGCTTGCGGTCCACGGGCACGAAGCGGTAGTAGCTCTGGTTGACGTCTGGGGGCAGGAAGATCAGCTTGTTCTTGCTGTCCACGCTGTCGTCGTAGAACACCTTGAGCTGGTCGGTGTTGTCCAATTCCGAGGACATGGTGGCCGCCATGAAGGCCGCGGTGTGATGAGCCTTGAGCCAGGCGGTCTGGTAGGACACCACCGCGTAAGCGGCGGTGTGCGATTTGTTGAAGCCGTACTCGGCGAACTTGGCCATCAGGTCGAACAGCATCTCGGCCAACTTGGGATCGTAGCCCTTGGTCGCCGCGCCCTGGGCGATCTTGCCGCGGTGCTCGGCCATTTCCTCCGGCTTTTTCTTACCCATCGCGCGGCGCAGCATGTCGGCGCCGCCCAGAGTGTAGCCGCCTATGATCTGCGAGATCTGCATCACCTGTTCCTGGTAGACGATCACGCCATAGGTCGGGTCCAGGCAGGCCTGCAGGTCTGGGTGGTAGTAGTCGACCTCTTGCTTGCCGGCCTTGCGCAGGATGAAGTCGTCCACCATGCCGGAGCCGAGCGGGCCCGGACGGTACAGGGCCAGCACAGCGATGATGTCTTCGAAACGGTCGGGCTTCAGTTTTTCCAGCAGCCGTTTCATGCCGTCCGATTCAAGCTGGAACACCGCGGTGGTATTGGCTTGCTGCAGCACCTTGTAGGCGGCTTGATCGGTGAACTCGAGCAGATTCAGGTCGGTGTCGAAGGCGGGGTCCAGGTCTTTGATGTAGCGCACCGCCAGTTCGATAATGGTCAGGTTGCGCAGGCCCAGGAAGTCGAACTTCACCAGGCCGACTTTTTCCACATCGTCCTTGTCCAGCATCGACACCGGCACCGCGCCGTCGGCGCTGGCTTGATACATCGGGCAGAAGTCGGTGATCTTGCCCGGCGCGATCAACACGCCGCCGGCGTGCATGCCGATGTTGCGGGTCAGGCCTTCCAGCTTCTTGGCCAGTTCCCACAGCTCGCGCAGTTCTTCCTCGTTTTCCAGGCGTTCGCGCAGCACCGGTTCCATTTCCACCGCGTCGTCCAGCGAGTACTGCTTGCCGGGCGCGGCCGGAATCAGCTTGGAGACGCCGTCGCAGAACATATAGGGCAGGTCCAGCACCCGGCCGACGTCGCGCACCACCGCCTTGGCCGCCATGGTGCCGAAGGTGGCGATCTGCGATACCGCCTCGGCGCCGTATTTCTGGCGCACGTATTCGATCACGCGGTAACGATTGTCCTGGCAGAAGTCGATGTCGAAGTCGGGCATCGATACCCGCTCGGGGTTGAGGAAGCGCTCGAACAGCAGCGCATAGGCCAGCGGGTCGATGTCGGTGATGCCTATGCTGTAAGCCACCAGCGAGCCGGCGCCGGAGCCGCGGCCGGGGCCCACCGGGCAGCCATTGTTCTTGGCCCAGTTGATGAAGTCGGCCACGATCAGGAAGTAGCCAGGGAAGCCCATCTGGACGATGGTGTCGCACTCGATCTTCAGGCGCTCGTCGTAGCGAGGGCGCTCTTGTGCGCGGACTTCCGGGTCCGGGTAGAGCTTCTCCAGCCTCTCCTCCAGGCCTTGCTCGGACAGGTGGATCAGGTAGTCGTCCAGCGTCATGCCATCCGGGGTGGGGAATTGCGGCAGATAGTTCTTGCCCAGCTGCACGCTGATATTACAGCGGCGGGCGATTTCCACCGAGTTTTCCAGCGCTTCGGGAATGTCGGCGAAGCGCTCCAGCATTTGCTCGGTGGACAGGAAGTATTGGTTCTCCTCGAAACTGCGCGGCCGGCGCTTGTCGCCCAGGGTGAAGCCTTCGGCGATGCAGACTCGAGCTTCATGGGCCTTGAAATCGTCCGGGTCCATGAACTGGATGGGATGAGTGGCCACCACCGGCAGGCTGGTTTCGCCGGCCAGCCATAGCGAGGCCTGCAGGGCGTGCTCCACTTGCGGATTGTCCAGGCGTTGCAGCTCCAGGTAGAAGCTGTCGGGGAAGCAGCGCTCCCAGTATTCGGCTCGCCTGCGAGCCTCATCGCGCTGCCCTTGCAGCAGCGCCTGGCCGACATCGCCCAGATGGGCGCCGGACAGGCAGATCAGGCCGCTGTTGTCGCCGTTTTCCAGCCAGGCGCGCTTGATTTCGGCGCGGCCGCGGTACTGGTTGTGGGTGTAGGCATCGGCCAGCAGTTCGCACAAGCGTCCATAGCCTTGGCGGTTCTTCACCGTCAGCATCATGCGATATGGCTTGTCGCGGTCATCCTCGTTTTCCAGCCAGATGTCGCAGGAAACGATGGGCTTGATGCCCTTGTCCCGGCAGCCCTTGTAGAACTTGACCATGCCGAAGATGTTCATCAGATCGGACATGCCCACCGCCGGCATCTTGTCCTGTATGGCGCGCTTGATGGCGTCATCCAGGCGCACGATGCCGTCGGTGATGGAGAATTCCGAATGAAGGCGCAGATGGATAAAACGAGGTGAGTTCATCGCGCCATTTTACCCGTCGAGCCGCCGTGACACCATCGTCGGGTACTGCATTGCGGGCTGGTATTTTGCTGCTATGCAGCATTAGAATGATGGCATCAAGGAGGAAAGAAAATGGATTGCGATATCAGCGCCTTGCCGGCGGAGTCGGTGTATCCCTTACTGGTGGGCAGCGTGCAGCCGCGCCCCATCGCCTGGGTCAGTACCCAGGATTTGCACGGCGTGGCCAATCTGGCGCCATTTTCCTTCTTCACCGTCGCCAGCGTCAGCCCGCCGGTGTTGGCCTTGAGCATTCTGACGCCGGCCGCCGGCGGCGAAAAGGACACGCTGGCCAATATCCGCGCCACCGGCGAATTCGTGGTCAATGTGGTGTCGGAACGGCTGGCGGAAGCGATGAACGTCAGCTGCGGTCCGTATGCGGCGGAGGTGGACGAGTTCGATCTCGCCGGCGTCGGCAAGGCGCGCAGCCGCCAGGTGAAGGCGCCCGGCGTGGAGCTGGCGCCGCTGCGTTTCGAGTGCGTGCTCAGTCAGTGCCTGGCCTTGGGCCAGGGCGCCGGGGCCGGCAATCTGGTGCTGGGCGAAGTGCGCCACGTGCATGTGGCGGATGAGGCCTGGCGCGACGGCCGGCTGCATTCCGATGCGCTGGCCTTGGTGGGCAAGCTGGGCGGCGATGATTTCAGCCGCGCCGAACCGGCGTTCAGCCTGCGGCGGCCTGGCGCGTGAGCGCGTGGCGGCTCTGTGACGCCAGTTCATCCAGCAGCGCGTAGCGGCGTTGGTATTCCGCACGCTTCTTGCTGGCGATCTCGCTCAGCGGTTTGCGTGGCAGCTGCAGCGGCAGGCTGAAGAAGCGTTTGCAAGCGGTGGCTTGGGCGTCGAAGGTGTCCCAGAAGCTGTCGTAGTCGGCAAAGAAGTGACGGCGATAGCGCCAGGAGCTATAGATGTGCTGCCATTTGCTGACGGCCAGCACTTGCTTCGCGCCGATTTCCTGCGCCAGGGCGATCAAGGCTTCCACCGCCAGGCGCTTGGGAAACAAGCCGTGGCTTTGCTTGGTAAGTTGATGCACTGCGTCGGCGCCATGAGGTTTGCGTGGACCTTGCAGGCCGCCGATGATGATGGCGATGTCGTCGTGGCGGCGGGCGATGGTGAAGGTCAGCGTGGCGATGGCGACATCGTCGGCATTGCAGATTTGCAGCGACAGCTCACCCTCCTTGTCGAAGCTGTGCTGGTGGGTCAGCCGCACCTTGATCTCGGCATCGTTCTTGCCATTGAGCTCGGCCAGTATCAAGCCGGCGTCATCGAGCAGGCTGCGATAGGCGGCCGGTGAAATCCGTTCCGCCAGCGCTTGGTAATGGGTGCAGAGCGCGGCGAGTTTGCCGCCCTGGCTCAGCGAGCGGTAGAGATAGGGGCGGTGCAGCTTGCAGGCCAGCCGCGGGTTGGCCTGCAGATGTTGCCGCAGCGCGGGCTGTTGGCGCCAAGTGTCCAGCCAGCGCAGTGTCCACGGCAGCGTCAGCAAGCCGCGCAGCGCGAATTTGCAGCGATTCTTCCCTTCGTCGAAGCCGTCTTTGCGGGAAAAGCGCCCGCTGGCCAAGGACCAGAATAAATCCACCGCGTTCAGCGCCGACATACCATAACCTCAAACAAAAAAGGGTTAAGGCTACGTGATGCCGGGCCGCCAATTGTTAATGAATGTTGGGCAAATTGTGACTAAGTGTGACTATTTCGTGTGAAATCAAGTCAATTGGAATTATTTGCCGGGGGTCTGCAAGCGTTCCAGCGGCTGTTCCAGCCGGTAGAGGCGGAAGCGTTCCTTGACATCGCCCGGGCGCTGAAAACTCCGCAACGGTGTCAGCGTGGCGGCAAAGGCCGGTAGTTGGTCATGCAGGGTTTGCACCAGCAGCCACTGGCATTGGCCGGCTTGCGGGCTGCTTTCCAGCCGCAGCGTGTGGTAATCGGCGTAATAATCCAGCAGCGCGCGCTGTGGTTCGCCCAAGCCCATGCTGGCGACGCAGCCGCCTTGCGCGCGGATGTCGGCGAATACCGGGCGCAGCGGCGCGAAGGTCTCGCGGTAGCGCATGCCGTGGTCCAGCGCCGGCAGCCACAGCGTGGCCAGTCCGCCCCACAGCAGCACGATGGTCAGGCTCCAGCGCCAGGCGAAGCCGGGAGCGGTATTGGCCGGCAGCCGCCGCCATAGCCAGATCACGCCGCCGGCGATCAGGCCATAGGCCAGCCAGGTCCATGGATGCCAGCTTGGCTGCCAATCGGTGAATTTGCGATGCAGGATCACCTTGGCCCATTGCGTGGGTTCGCCGGTGGACAACACCCAGGCCACGGCCAGCAGCAACGCGCTCAGCGCCAGGCTCAGCAGCAAGGGCAGCAGTGACAGCGTGCTCCAGGCGCGGCCATGGCCGCCGGCCTGCAGACCGGTGACGGCCAGCAGCGCCAGGGGGAGCAATAGCGGCATTGCGTATAGTTCGCGGGCGTCGCCGGCGAGGGAGAGCACGCCCAGTGTCACCAGCCAGCACAGCGCCGGCGCCGCCGGCCAGGCGCGGGTCCATTGCCGGCGGCCGCGCCACAAGCCCCATAGCGCCAGCGGCAGCACCGGAATGCCGTACCACGGCAGGGTGCGGGCGTAGAACAGCTTGGGCGCTTTGGGGCCCAGGTGGGCGCTGCCGTTGAAGCGGCCGAAGTTATTGACCTGGAACCATAGCTGGAACAGCGCCGGGTCGCGTTGGTACAGCTTGAGCACCCACAGTGCGGGCAGCGGCAAGCCCACCAGCGCGGCGATCAGCAGTCCCTTCAGGTAGCCGCGGTTGCGGTAGTCCGGATGCAGCGGCAGCAACAAGGCGCTCAGGCCCAGGCAGCCGGGGCCGAGCAGGCCCTTGCTCAAGAAGGATACCGCGCCGCCCAGCCCCAGCAGCACTCCGCCGAGCACCGCGCGCCGGCGCAGCAGCACCATGCCGGCCAGGCCCCAGGCCATGCCGGCGAGCAGCGCGGTGTCGGTGATCATTTGGTGGGCGCGCATGGACAGGCCCAGACAGCCCAGCAGCAAGATGGCGCCCCAGGCCGCGGCGCGGCGGCCGTACAGCGCGCCGGCGGCGGTGGCGATGCCGCCTAGCGTCAGCG
>NZ_JAJOHW010000021.1 GCF_021129195.1 Chromobacterium aquaticum
GCTGAGCGCCGCGCGCGCCGCCGGCCGCGCCGTGCACTACCTGGCGCCGTACCGCGGCGAAACCCTGATCGAAATGGGCCGCCTGCTGGACGTTCATCCGGCCCAGGTCAAGGACGGCTTCTCCGCGCCGCTGACCCATGCCGTGGTGGCGCTGCGCGAAATCAAGGGCGATGAGGAAATCGCCGAAATGGAAGCCGCGCTGGCGGTGACCCGCGACATGCACATCGCCGCGATGCGCCACGCCAAGCCCGGCGTGATGGAATACGAAGTGGTGGGCGAGATGGAAGGCATCATGCGCCGCCGCGACTGGCAGCTGGCCTACCCGTCCATCTTCTCCCGCCGCGGCGAAGTGCTGCACAACCATCACCACGACAACCGCCTGGAAAGCGGCGACCTGGCGCTGAACGACACCGGCTGTACCTCCGGCGGCGGCTACGCCAGCGACATCACCCGCACCTTCCCGGTGGGCGGCAAGTTCAGCCCGCGCCAGCGCGAACTGTACAACATCGTGCTGGACATGCAGCTGGCCGCCATCGAGGCGATGAAGCCGGGCGTGCGCTATCTGGACGTGCACAAGCTGTCGGCGCGGCTGATGGTGGAAAGAATGAGCGCGCTGGGCTTCTTCCGCGGCGACGCCAACGCCATCGTTGAATCCGGCGCCTACGCCATCGCCTTCCCGCACGGCCTCGGCCATCAGATCGGCATGGACGTGCACGATATGGAAGGCCTGGGCGAAGACCTGGTGGGCTATGGCGCGGACACCGAGCGCAGCCCGCTGTTCGGCCTGGGCTACCTGCGCCTGGGCAAGCCGCTGCTGGCCGGCATGGTGGTGACGGTGGAACCCGGCATGTACTTCATTCCGGCGCTGATCGAAGCCTGGGCCGCCGAAGGCCGCCACAGCCAGTACATCAACTACGACACATTCCGCGAATACCAGGACTTTGGCGGCATCCGCATCGAGGACAATGTCTTGATCACCGCCGACGGCAGCCGCGTGCTGGGCGCGCCGATTCCCAAGACGGTGGAAGAAGTCGAAGCCGCGATGGCCGGCTGAGTCCAGCCGCCACGCCGGTTCAAAGCCGCCCACGGGCGGCTTTTTCCATATGGACGCCGCGCGGGCCAGGGCGCACCATCTGACGACTGAGCCAAGGGGAGCGATGATGGAACAAGTAGAATGCCTGGTGATAGGCGCCGGAGTGATCGGCCTGGCCATGGCGCGGCAGCTGGCGATGGCCGGCCGCGAAGTCGTCATCGTCGAAGCGGAAAGCGCCATCGGCCAACATGCGTCCAGCCGCAACAGCGAAGTGATCCACGCCGGGCTCTACTATCCGCCCGGCAGCCTGAAAGCGCGGCTATGCGTGGCCGGCCGCCAGCGGCTGTACGACTACTGCGCCCAGCGCGCGATTGCCCACCGCCGCTGCGGCAAGCTCATCGTCGCCGCAAACGAAGCCGAACTGCCGCGGCTGCAAGCCTTGCAACAGCGCGCCGCCGCCAACGGCGTCGATGATCTGCGCTGGCTGGACGCGGAACAGCTCCGGGCGCTGGAGCCGGCCTTGCACGCCCGCGCCGCGCTGTTGTCGCCGTCCACCGGCATAATAGACAGCCACGGCCTGATGCTGGCCTTATTGGCCGACGCCGAGGCCCACGGCGCGACGCTGGCGCTGAACTCGCCGCTGAGCGGCGGCCGCGTTGGCGACGATGGGCTGGAACTGGACATCGCCGGCCTGCGGCTGCGCGCGCGTTGCGTGGTCAACGCCGCCGGCGCATCGGCGCCGCGAGTCGCTGCCAGCATTGCCGGGGTTCCACGTGAAACCATTCCCACGCCCTATTACGCACGCGGCGTTTACTTCGCGCTGCAAGGCCGCTCGCCGTTCCAGCGCCTGATCTACCCGCTGCCCGAAGCCGGCGGCCTGGGCACGCATCTGACGCTGGACCTGGCCGGCCAGGCGCGCTTCGGCCCGGACCTGGAATGGGTGGACGCCATCGACTACCGGGTGGACCCGGCGCGCGCCGAGCGCTTCCACGCCGGCATCCGCCGCTGGTGGCCGGCGCTGCCGGAACAGGCGCTAGCGCCGGCCTATGCCGGCATCCGCCCCAAGATCGCCGGCCCCGGCGCGCCGGACGCGGATTTCCTGATCCAGGGCCCGGCGCAGCACGGCGTGCCCGGCCTGCTTCAACTCTATGGCATCGAATCCCCCGGCCTCACCGCCAGCCTGGCGCTGGCCGAATACGCGGCGGCAACGCTGACGGCATAGCGCCGGGACGAGTTGTCCGCTTACAATCGAACCGTCCCAACCCGCCGCCTTGCCGTCTATGCTCATTCTGAATCAACGCCAGCAGGAACTGCTGGCCCTGGTCAAACGCGACAGCTATGTCAGCGTGGAAAAGCTGGCCGAACATTTCTCCGTCACCCGGCAGACCATACGCCGCGACATCGCGCTGCTGGCCGAGCACCAGTTGCTGCAACGCTATCACGGCGGCGCCAGCGTGCTGTCCAGCGTGGAGAACGTCGCCTACCAGGCGCGGCAAGTGCTGTGCATAGACGAAAAGCGCCGCATCGCCGAATGCCTGGCGCGCCACATCCCGGACAACGCCTCGCTGTTCATCAATCTGGGCACCACCACCGAGGAAGTGGCCAAGGCGCTGCACCAGCATCGCGGCCTGCGGGTGATCACCAATAATCTGCACGTGGCGGACACCATGTGCGACTACCCGGACTGCGAAGTCATCGTGCTGGGCGGCATGCTGCGCAAACGCGACCGCGGCATCACCGGCGAAGCCACGGTGCAGCTGATCCGCCAGTTCCGCGTCGATTACGGCATCATCGGCATTTCCAGCATCGAGCTGGACGGCACGCTGCGCGATTACGACTACCGCGAGGTGCGCAGCGCCGAGGCCATCATCCAGCAATCGCGCCACGTGTTCCTGGCCGCCGACCACAGCAAGTTCGACCGCCCGGCGCTGGTGGAACTGGGCCATCTGTCGCAGATAGACGCGCTGTTCACCGACCAGCCGCCGCCGCCCGCCGTCGTCGAGCTGATGCGGGAGGCGGAGACTCAGTTGTACGTGGCGGACTAACAGCCTGTTAAGGCTGCTGCCGCGTCGCCGCCAGCACGATCTCGCGAATGCACACATTCTGCGGCTGCTGGTAGGCATAGACGATGGCGCTGGCCACATCCTCGGCCGCCAGCACCCCGCCCATTTCCTGTTTCCAGGCTTCGTAGCCGGCCTTGATCGCCTCGCTGCTGGTATGCGACAGCAGCTCGGTGTCCACCGCGCCCGGCGCTATCGTCACCACCCGCACGCCGTGGTCCGCCACTTCCTCGCGCAGATTCTCCGACATCGCGTGCACCGCGAACTTGGTGCCGCAATAGGCCACATGGTTGGGGAAGGTCTTGCGCCCGGCCACCGAACTGATATTGATCACCGTGCCGCGCTTACGCTCCACCATGCCGCCCAGCACCGCGTGGATGCCGTTGAGCAAGCCGTGCACATTGACGTCGAACATGGTTTTCCACTCTTCCGGCGCCTGCTCGGCCATCTGGCCCAGCAACATCACGCCGGCGTTGTTGACGATGGCGTCCACCGGCCCGAAGCGGCCTTCCGCTTCCGCCACCGCGGCGGCCAGCTGGGCGCGGTCGGTCACGTCCACCGCGCGGCACAAGGCATTGGGCAAGGCCAGCGCTTCCAGGCGCTCCACCCGGCGCGCCAATAGCAGGAGCGGATGGCCTTGTTGCGACAACAAACGGGCGGTGGCGGCGCCGATGCCGGAACTGGCGCCGGTGATCACGATGAGGGCTTTAGTCATGGGACTTCTCCTTTAGCAATAGAAATAACTGATATCAAATCCTTGAGCAGCACTATAATCCGCTGACGATTCCGCGAAAAATCGTTTATTCCACTTGCTGCCATCGGTTTAATTTATGGATATCCGCTCGCTCAAAGCCTTCATCGCCGTGTTCGAAGAACGCAACATCACCCAGGCCTCGGCGCGTCTCTACCTGAGCCAGCCTGCGCTGTCCGCCACCATCCGGCAACTGGAACAAGAGCTGGGCGCCGAGCTGTTCCAGCGCCAGCCACGCGGAGTGGACGTCACCGACGCCGCGCGCCTGCTCTACCCGGAAGCGCGCCGGCTGGTGGAGGAAGCGGAGGGACTGAAGCAGTTGTTTCGCGGCCGGCAGGACTGCCTGCCGCTGACGCTGGGCGTGGCCGCGGACCTGGGCCAGGCCGACGTGGCGCGCGTGCTGACGGCGGCCTACCGCGCGGTGGATGGCTTGCTGCTGGAACTGGCGGCGGGCTGCGCCGGCGACGCGCGGCTGGACGAAGACGCCAGGCGCTGCGAGGACGAGTTGTTCCTGCCGCTGTGGGAAGAGGATTATGTGCTGGCGATGCGCGCCGACGCGCCGCTGGCGGCACAGCCATGGCTGCGGCCGGCGCAATTGCTGGGCCAGGATCTGATTGCCTGCCCGGAACACTCCTCGCACCAGCGCTTCGCCAGCCTGCTGGGCGCGGCGGCGCGGGAACTGGCGGTGGCGGCGCGCTGCGCCACCTTGAACCAGGCGGCGACGCTGGCCGCCGCCGGCGCCGGCATCGCCTTCATCCCGCGGGGACTGGCCAAGGACCACCCGGAGCTGCGCTGCGTGCGGCTGGACCAGGCGGAACTCAGCCGCCGCGTCGGCCTGTGCTACGCGCCGGACGCTTTGGCCAAGCCGGCGCTGGCCCGTTTGAAGCAAGGCCTGGCCGCCAGCTGAGAGCCTGTTTTAAGAGCGGCTGACAAAACTCAGTTTTACGGCTGAGGCAAGCCGCGCCGACGTCGGCAGTGCCTTGAGTACGGCAAGCCGGCGCAACACGGCATCAGCGGTTTTGTCAGCCGCGCTTGGTCTTACTGCACCGCGGCGAAAGCCTTGGCCACATAAGGCGCATTGGCGCGGGTCAAACCGGCCACGCACATGCGGCCAGTACCCACCAGATAGACGCCGAAACGCTCGCGCAGAGCATCCACCTGCGCCTGGCTGAAGCCGGTATAGCTGAACATGCCGCGCTGATGGACCAGATAGGCGAAGTCCTGCTCCGGCAGCGCCTGCTTCAGCACTTCCACCAGAATGCCGCGCATTTCCAGAATGCGGCCGCGCATCTCGTTCACCTCGGACAGCCACAACGCTTTCAGCTCGGCGTCACCCAATACCGTGGCGATCAAGCGCGCGCCGGTGGTGGGCGGGTTGGAGTAGTTGCGGCGCACCGTGGCCTTGAGCTGGCCCAACACCAGTTCCGCTTCGGCCTGGCTCGGGCATACCACCGACAGCCCGCCGCAGCGCTCGCCGTACAGCGAGAAGATCTTGGAGAAGGAATTGCTGATCAGGAAAGACAAGCCGGCGTCGGCCATCGCGCGGATGGCGTAGGCGTCTTCCTCCAGCCCGGCGCCGAAGCCCTGGTAGGCGATGTCCAGGAACGGAATCAACTGCTTGCGCTTGGCCAGCGCCACCACCTGATCCCACTGCGCATTGTCCAGATCCGAGCCGGTGGGGTTGTGGCAGCACGGGTGCAACAGCAGAATGCTGCCGGCGGGCAGCGTTTCCAGCGTGTCCAGCATCGCGGCGAAGTTCACCCCGCGGGTTTGCGCATCGAAATAGGGATAGCGGTTCACCGCGATGCCGGCGCCTTCGAAGATGGCCACGTGGTTATCCCAGGTCGGATCGCTGACCCACACCTGGGCATCGGGGAAATAGCGCTTGAGGAAATCCGCGCCCACTTTCAGCGCGCCGGAGCCGCCCAGGGTCTGGATGGTGGCGACGCGGCCTGCGGCCAGCGCCGGATGCTCCGCGCCGAACAGCAGCTCCTGCACCGCCTTGCGGTAGGCCGGCAGGCCGTCCATCGGCAGATAGGTGCAAGGCGGCGTCGGCAAGGCCGCCAGCTTGGCCTCGGCTTGCCGTACCGCGTTCAGGCGCGGAATGCGGCCCTGCTCGTCGTAATACAGGCCGATGCTGAGATTGACCTTGTCGCCGCGCGGGTCCTTGCCGAAGGCGTCGACCAGCGACAGGATGGGATCGCCGGCATAGGCGTCGACGTGCTGAAACATGCGTTTCTCCTTGAGTAGTGTGGTATCGCCTCGTGCAACCATTTAGAACGTGTTTATGATCTCGCGAGCTAAGGCGAGACAAGGCGTTGCGGCTGAGAAAGCGGAATGTACGGTTGGTACATGAGCATTTCGAAGCGGGTTTCAACGCCCTTGTCTAACTATTCCGCCGACGCGCAGCAGATCGTAAGCAGGTTCTTACGCCGCCCTCTGACGGGGCGGTGAAGTCAAGCCATTGTGCCAGATAGGTTCAGGACCCGGCCGCCAGATCGTCGCGCTTCAGCGCCAACAACATCGCCGCGATCCACGGCAGGATCAGCCAGCCGCCCAGCACATTCAGCGCCGCCACCAGCTTCAGTCGCGGGCTGCCCACCAGCGCCGCGGTCAGCGTGGGCACCAGGTAAGCGCTGCCCAGCGCCAGCGCATTGCCCAGGTACATCGCCCATTGCTGCCACTGTGGCTCGCCGCTGTAAGCGCCATAAGCCCACAGCGCCAGCGCGGCGGCCAGCACCGTGAAACAGAGCTTGCGCACCATAGTCAAAATCTTCATATCTTTCATCCGTTCCCGCCGTCGCCGCGCCATCAGCGCCGCGACAATGAAATGCCAAGCTTAATCAGGCTTGCGCCAAGATGGCAAAAGCAATCGCTTAAATCAGACAGTTTGCGCCACATTTTTACCAAACAGCGCAAGATTGACATGCATCAGCCAAGCATGGGATTCCCATTTCAACTAATGCGAACCATCTGCCTACAATCTGCTTGCCCTCACCGCCAAACCGCCGCACGCTTAGCGCGCGGCCAACATGAGCCGTCTCGCACCGCGACTGACCGCTCAGAACCTGTTTACGATCTGCTGCGCGTCGACGATACGGCGTTGAAAACCGCTTCGAAATGCTCATGTACCGTTTGTACACTGCGCTTTCTCAGCCGTTTTCGCCTTGTCTCGCCTTAGCTCGCTAGATCGTAAACACGCTCTCAGAGAAGAGGAATGCATCATGACGCCGCGCCCTACCCTGCTTGCCCTGGCCACCGCCCTTGCGCTGGCCGCCCCGCTCGCCGACGCCTGCTCATCGCTGATCGTCGGCAAACAGGCCTCCGCCGATGGCTCCATCATCATCGCCCGCAACGAAGATTATTACATCAATAACTGGAACAAGCGCCTGGTGCTGCACCCGGCGCGCGCGGCGGCCAAGGATGAAATGCTGAGCTTCAAGAACGGCCTGAAAGTGCCGGCTCCGGCGCAGTTCTACCGCTACAGCGGCCTGATGGACTGGAACGGCGACAGCGCCGGCGGCGACGGCCTGTACGAGGAACGCGGCGTCAACGAATTCAATGTGGCGGTATCCGCCACCAATAGCGCGGAAATCAACGCCCGCGCCAAGAAAGCGGATCCGCTGCTGGACAGCGGCGTGGTGGAGGCGGTGATCCCCTCGCTGATCCTGCCGCAGGCCAAGACCGCGCGCGAAGGCGTGGAACTGCTGGGCCGCTATATCAAGCAATACGGCGCCGGCGAAGGCAACGGCGTGCTGATCGCCGATCCGAACGAAGCCTGGTACATGGAAATCGGCTCCGGCCACCACTGGCTGGCCTATCGCGTGCCGCAGGACAGCTATTTGATGGTGGCCAACGGCCTGCGCCTGCACGACATCGACCTCGCCGACCGCGCCAATGTGATCGCCAGCCCCGGCCTGGCCGAGTTCACCGCCAAACACCAGCTGCTGGCCAAGGTGGACGCCAAGCGCTTCAACTTCGCCCAGGCCTTCGGCGTCACCGGCGACAAATACAATGTGGACCGCGAATGGCTGGGCCAGCATCTGCTGAACCCAGGGCTGCGCCAGGCCACGCGGCAGGCGCAATACCCGCTGACGCTGAAGCCGGAACACAAGATCGCGGTGGCCGATGTGGCCAAGGTGCTGCGCGCCACCTTCCACGGCACCGCGCTGGCCAAGCTGAAGGACGCGGACCGGCCGATGGGCGTGGACCGCACCATAGAAACCCATGTCATCCAGCTGCGCGCCGGCCTGCCCAAGGAACTGGCGGCGCTGACCTGGCAATCCTTCGGCAGCCCGGCCGGCGCGGTGCTGGTGCCGATGTATGAAAACGCGATGAAGGACATCCCCGCGCCGCTGCGCGCCGGCGCCGCCACTTACGAGAGCGGCTCCGCCTACTGGGCCTTCCGCGCCAACGCCACGCTGGCCCAGGCCAAGCCGGACAAGTATCTGCCGGTGCTGGCGCAATGGCAGGCACGGCTGGAGCGGCAGTTCCAGGGCCAACAGCCGGCGGTGGACGCGATGCTGGCCAGCCTCTACGCCAGCCAGCCGCAAACCGCCATCGGCTTCGCCGGCCAGTGGAGCGGCGGCAATATGCTGAGCGCGGTGCAATCGGCGCGCGACGTGCACGCCGGCCTGCTCACCGACCTGACCAAGGCCAGCGAGAAGAAATACAGCCCGGAGGAGCTGGAAAAAATCAAAAACCTATAAGTAGCTAGCAGCCAGGAGCGGCCCCGGCAAACCCGGCCGCTCTCGCCAGTCCGGGCGTGTTATCTTTATGGCATTTCCCTCGCCCGGCTGGCCGCGCCATGACCCTCCACATCGACACCGATCCCGCGCGGCTGGACCGCGAACGCATCTATCGCTACCTGTCTGAACAGTCCTACTGGGCGCGCCAATTGCCGCGCGACATCTTCGAGCGCTCGCTCGCCAATTCGCTATGCTTCGGCGCCTACGCCGCCGACGGCGAACAGATAGGCTTCGCCCGCGTGATCACCGACTACGCCACCTTTGGCTATCTGGCCGATGTCTTCGTGGTCGAAGCCTGGCGCGGCCAGGGCGTGTCCAAGCAATTGATGGCGGCGGTCAACGCCCATCCCGGCCTGCAAAACCTGCGCCGCCTGCTGCTGGCCACCGCCGACGCCCACGGCCTGTACACGCAATTCGGCTTCGGCGCGCTGTCGCGGCCGGAACGGTTGATGGAAAAGCTGGACGCCGAGGTCTACCAGCGGCTGGCGGCGGATGCCGGGAGCGTGGCATGAGCGTGCGCAAGCAGTTCTGGGCCGACCCCTACCAGACCGAGCTGCGCACCACGGTGGCGCGGGTGGAAGGCCCACGGGTCTGGCTGGACGCCACCGTCTTCTACGCCTTCTCCGGCGGCCAGGAAAGCGATAGCGGCAGCATAGGCGGCTGCCCGGTGTTGCTCGCGGAGAAACAGGATCAGGACATCGCCTACACCCTGGCGGACGACCATGGCCTTGATGCCGGCGACGCGGTAACGGTGGCGATAGATTGGCAGCGCCGCTACCGGCTGATGCGGCTGCACTTCGCCGCCGAACTGGTGCTGGAAACCATTTGCCGCGAACTGCCCGATGCGGAAAAAATAGGCGCTCACATCGCCGAGGACAAGGCGCGCATCGATTTTGCGCTGTCCCGGCCCATCACCCCGCTATTGCCCGCCATCGCCGCCAAGGTGCAGGCGCTGATAGACGCCGATCTCGCCATCGTCAGCGCCTATTCCGACGAGCAAAACCAGCGCCGCTACTGGGAACTGCCCGGCCTCTACCGCGTGCCCTGCGGCGGCACCCATTTGCGTCGCAGCGGCGAAGTGGGAGAACTCAAGCTCAAACGCAAGAACGTGGGCCAGGGCAAGGAAAGAGTGGAGATCACACTGGCGCGGCCATAAGAACCTGTTTACGATCTTTTCTGATCGGAAGTGTTGTTCAAAGCATTGAATCCGCTACGCGGATGATGATTTAGGGCCGGTTCCGCCAGGCGAACGGAAAGGGGAACAACGCGGCCAAATTCCCCTTTACCCCAAAGGCCGCCCTGCAAGCCTGGCCTGCGGCTTCCCGCCGGGGCCCGTCAGGCCCGAGGCGCGGCTGAACTCGCAGCGCGCTAACGTCGTGCTGCTCGAACAGGCAGCCGCTTAAGACCTCGGGCCTGACACCCGTCGGCAGGCTTGAAGGGACCCGGGGCGCGTCGGATACGTGGTCTCCTACGTATCTAGCAACGGCTAACCACATCTACAAAAGATCGTGAACAGGTTCTAAGAAAACCGCGCCGGAGTACACGGCGCGGTTAGGGTTTCACGTGAAACGGCGTTTTACTGCAAACCCTCAGGCCGGCAGTTTCGGCCAGTCCGCCTCGGCCAGCTGCGGCCACACCGCCTGCTGCGGCAGCCGCGACAGCTCAACGCAGTAACGCTTCCACGCGCTCAGCAAACCTTGCTCCTGTGCCGTCGCCAGCCCCAGCTCCTGCGCATCCTCCAAAGGCCGGCGCTGAGCATAGGCAGTCGCCAAACGCTGCTTCAGCTCCTGCTGCGCCTGCGCCGTCAGCGCCGCGCGCTGCGCATCGGCATCCACTTTCCAGGCCTTCTTGTTCCACAGCGCGAAGGCCGGCGGCTCCAGCTCGGTGGCTTGCAGGCTATCCGGCGTATCGCCGATTTGCGCCGTCACCGGCTGCGCGCTGGCCTTGCTCCACAGCTTGAGCACACGGAAATCCTCCGCCAGCTGCCAGCCGCCATCGCGGTAGACCGCCACTTGTCGCTCCGCCGCCTGCGGCGGCTCCTGTTCGGTGGCATGAGCCGGAACCAGCCAGGTTTCCTCAAGGTCCAGCGGCGACAGGTCCGCGGTGGTGGTGCCCAGATACTCGCCGGATTCTGGATGGTAGGCGTAGACGGTTTTCTGTTTGCGTTCTTGCATGGCGGTCTCCTTAGTATTTGATGCAGGCGAGCAGGGCGATGTTGCGGGGGCGGGTTTCAGGACCAAGATCGGGCCAATATGCATCACTTCTATCCACGGCATACACCGTTGAATCCTCATAAGTAGGAACGTTGCCAACAGCACTTCCCGAGAGGTTAATTCGTACTCGTGTCGGAGTATCAGGCGTTCCATTCCCACTATAAACCGATAGCCGATGATTACTAAAAGCACTTACCCCTGCGATAGCATGACCATGGCGTTGTACTGCTTGATTTTGCATCGAGCCTACTCCGCGCCCTTCATCTATCCCACGTCCATAATCCCAACTCCGTATAAACTCTCCACGCAAATCAGGCAGCTTGAACGTTGTAGAGCCATCCCCAGCCCCATAAGTGGTTCCAATCACGGCAAACAAGCCGGGATAAGTACTGCGACTGACCAGAGAGCCATCGCACTTCAACCAGCCAGGCGGCGCGTAAGGCATCGCAAAGTGGCCCACCAGGCCCGGCGCGCCGGACATGGTCAGCAGATTAGTGGTTGGGCCGTCCTCGCATTGGGTCAGGTCCACGTAAAAACCACGCGCCTTGACACCATCATTGTTGAACACGCGGAACTGGTTGCCCCAGACATCGATATTGACGTCGTTCAGCTTGCTATCGCTTTGCGGCGCTTGCAGTTGCAGTTGGCCGCCTTCCTTGCCGCCTTCCGCCAAGAAACGGGAATTGGGTTGGAAATCCACCCGGCCATTCATCTTGCCGCCGCTCAGCGGCAAGGCATCGGTGATGCCATAGCCGGCCAGCGTGGTCGGCTTGCTGTCGCCGCCCCAGGCCAGCTTCTTCAACGCTTGCAGCAACTGGTCCTTGCGCGCCGGGTCCGCGCTCTGGCCGCTGTCGCGGATCACCGTCAACAGCTCGTCCTGGCTGGACTGGGCGGCGGACTGGACATTGTTCAGCCACTCCGAGGTCACCACCGTGCCCAGTTCGCCGGTGTAGGGGTTGCCGTCGTGGAACAGGCCATCCGGGCTGTTGATCGGCTTCATGGTGTTTTGCATCGCGCTCTCGCTCCATTTACAGGGTTGGCCCGCTGGCCGGGCTGGCGGCTTGGGGCGGACTCCGGGCCGGGCGGGTGATTAGCAACCCCCCGCTGACCTGCTTCGCTAGTGAATCAATACCGTTATTTTGCCGTTTAGCGACGCGCGTCAGCAGTGGACGGATGTCAGTAGGCCAAAGCTATAAGCGATAAAAAAGCGACCATGATGGTCGCTTTTTCAAGAGGAACTATGGCCAAAAATACAGCCACACCATTCTCACCCTGATTATCTTAAATTACCTCAAGCGCAGTCACAGACAAACTGGACCCAGAGTTATCCCAAGTTGATGCATCCATGTTCCCAGGATTGAAAACAACAGCGGCTGCTGTTTCATTTCTGAATAGCGCCTTAATCACATGACTTCCCCTATTAAGAACCTGAATCCGATGACCGCTGTAATTAGACGTATAAGCACACCCTGGCTTTATCCCCAAGTGCCAGCGAGTACCGTGTCCAATTTTCACCCCATCTAACTCAATGCTTGGCTGCCCAAAACACAGCTCCCCGGTAGTTGCACCGAACGACAAGTCCCAGTCAATCCGGCCACGATAAGATCGGGCGTAATTATTTTTGAAAGTATTTGCGAACAATGTAGTCAGCCCATTGGTTACAATACGGGTTGTACTAAAGACATCCAGTAGGATTTTTGGGGCATAAATAGCAATATTTTCATAAGCGTTTACAACTGGATTATTTTCCGCATTCACTTCAATTAATGCGATTAATGCATCATCGGGCTGACTATCAAATTGAAGATGCGTATCCGGCACTTTTTGTGGATTGTATTTATCATTCGCCAAATCAAACATCACAAACCCCTGCAGTGGCCTCCAGCGAAGATGGTAAACCTTGTTTGCCTCCGTCAAAAAACTCCGTCTTTCCACTGGATACGCGGCAACATCATAAACACGAGTACCTCTCCAGACGATACTACTACCCCCGTTGATCACAATCTGGCCCAAGCTGGTCGAAATAGATAACTTATTACCTAATGCTCCTTGAATTTCAGGCATAAAAAAACTGCGTATTAAAGACTGCTCCATCACCTCAGCTTTGGTGTAGGCATCAGCAATACCATAACCAGCTAGTGAATTAGATTTGTCCGCCTTGGTAGCCAGCTTATTGGTCACCGTAGCGGCAAAATTCTGATCATTACCTAGGGCTGCCGCCAACTCCTGTAAAGTGTCCAATGCGCCAGGAGCGCCATTTACCACTCTGTCGATAGCCGTCTTTAACTCCACCTTGGTAGCCGCATCGATAATGCCGTAACCGGCCAAGGTATCCGGTTTAGCGTATCCGCCCCAGGCAATCTGCTTCACCGCCTGCAGCAATTGGTCCTTGCGGTTGGCGTCCAGCGCCTGGCCGCTATCCTTGATCAAGGTAATCAATTCATCCTGAGTGGTGGCCGTCGCCTGCTGCAGGCTGTTCAGCCAATCAGCGCTGACAATGGTGCCCAGCTCGCCGGTGGTAGGATTGCCATCATGAAACAGGCCATCCGGGCTGTTGATCGGCTTCAGGGTATTTTGCATCGCGCTCTCGCTCCATTTACAGGGTTGGCCCGCTGGCCGGGCTGGCGGCTTGGGGCGGGCTTCGGGCCGGACGGGTGATTCGCAAACCACCCGCTGACCTGCTTCGCTAGTGAATCAATACCGTTATTTTGCCGTTTAGCGACGCGCGTCAGCAGTGGACGGATGTCAGTAACTTGGAGCCCAGCCACAAAGCAAAACGGCGACCGAAGCCGCCGTTTTGCTGACGCATGAAACTCGATGTTTAGACCGGTGCCACAGGCCAGTCCGCCGCCGCCAGCTGCGGCCACGCGGCCAGCTGCGGCAAACGCGACAGCTCGACGCAGTAACGCTTCCACGCGCTCAGCAAGCCTTGCTCCTGTGCCGTCGCCAGCCCCAGCTCCTGCGCATCCTCCAAGGGCCGGCGCTGAGCATAAGCCGTGGCCAAGCGCTGCTGCAGCTCTTGCTGCGCCTGCGCTGTCAGCGCCGCGCGCTCTGCGTCGGCATCCACTTTCCAGGCCGTCTTGTTCCACAGCGCGAAGGCCGGCGGCTCCAGTTCGGTGGCTTGCAGGCTGTCCGGCGTATCGCCGATTTTTGCCGTCACCGGCTGCGCGCTGGCCTTGCTCCACAGCTTGAGCACACGGAAATCCTCCGCCAGCTGCCAACCGCCATCGCGGTAGACCGCCACTTGCTTATCCACCGCCTGCGGCGGCTGCTGCTCGGTGGCGTTGGCCGGAACCAGCCAGGTTTCCTCAACATCCAGCGGCGACAGGTCCGCGGTGGTGGTGCCCAGATACTCACCGGATTCCGGATGGTAGGCGTAGACGGTTTTCTGCGTGCGTTCTTGCATGGCGGTCTCCTTAGTATTTGATGCAGGCGAGCAGGGCAATGTTGCGAGGGCGAGTCTCAGAACCGCCCGTCACACCGGTTACGTTAACTCTACCGGCATATTTGGTCGGGCTGTAGCCGGTGAAGTGAGTGCCTTGAATTAAGTCTCCTTGGCCTATGTCATTCACCAAGAAGCTCATTCCACTCCATTCCAGACTAGGGTGCCTATGGGCCTCTACACTGCCTAATTGCGCACCCCCAAATGAACGCCCACCATCAACACCACGTTCATCGCCCCATCCCCGCAAAAATTGGCCATTTAAGTTAGGCAAATAGAATTTGCCGGGATTGGCCTCCGCTCTATACGCCGCAAGCGCAGTAGGCGGCGAGAATGGCTGTGCATAAAGATTTTTTTTGCTGACTTTCCAGTCCTGGTAATAGCCGGAAGAAGAGCCGGATAGTCCTGGAGCGCAACCATCCACACCAAACAAGAGGGTGCTATCCGCGATGAAAACCCGCCGCGTGCTGGATAAGCTCCAGGTCAAAACACCATCGACATACAAACGATAACTTTGTCCGTCATAGCAAAAAGCGATGTGATACCAACGCGAAGTGGAAAATATGCCGGGAGTCCCTGCAGAAGCCTCGACAATGAACCCAGGCTCAGCACCTGCCAGCCATATCACCGGGGCCTTGCTCGCCTTATCACAGCTAATCGTTATTTCTCCCCAGGTTTTGGATTGATTCATGGAGATGATCCATGCCGCCTGATAACCGTTGCTATTGCCGGTGCCGGTGAAGTTTGGAAAATGCCATCCTTCTATGGTGAACTCGTTGGGGTTGAACGCCTCGGCCAGCGGCATGCTGGCGTAACCACCGTTTTCCAATGTCTTCAGGCTTTGCGTCCCAAACTTGGCCTGCTCTGTCGACATCCCTGCCCCGCCAAACGTAGAAACCGCAGAACCCCAGGCGCAATCCGCCAACTTTTCCAACTCGTCCAGACGCAGCATCGCTTGCACATCGCTCTTGATCGGAGCAAAGCGATGTCCGATGGCGCTGAAAAGCCCCGGATAAGTACTTTGCAACACTTGAGTGCCGTTAGCTCTCAACCAACCCTCGGGCGCTACCGGCATGGCGAAATACGCGACCTCTCCCGCCGGCGCCGCTGCTCTAAGCTGGCCCGTGGTCGCTCCATCGGTAATCCCGTACCCCGCCAGCGTGGTCGGCTTGCTGTCACCGCCCCAGGCCATTTTTTTCACCGCCTGCAGCAATTGGTCCTTGCGGTTGGCGTCCAGCGCCTGGCCGCTGTCCTTGATCAGCGCGATCAGCTCCTCCTGGGTGGAACGCGTCGCCTGCTGCAGCTTGTTCAGCCAATCGGCGCTGACGATGGTGCCCAGTTCTCCAGTGGTGGGATTGCCGTCGTGGAACAAGGTGTCCGGCGTGTTGATGGGCTTGAGTGCTTCTTGCATGGAATCGCCTCCCGCGGAAATGAAGAATCGACCATAGGCCGATGACAGGTGTCGTTACTGAAATGATTGGAGACGATTGTGCGGGAAGCGCCGCGGGCGCGGCAGCGGACGGATGTCAGTGGCCGTCATGCCGCGGCCGGGTGGCCGCGGCATGGTTCGGGTTTACATCACTTCGGAGATTTGCCTGAAACCGGCCTGCAGTTCCTGGCGGATCGGTTCCAGCAAGGCCACCATCTGCTCGCAGTTGACTTGCTGGTCTTCCTGGCAGTTCAGCAGCAGCGTCATCATCGCGTGCAGGCTCTGATTGGCGGCGTGGACATGGACGATGCCGCGGGTCAGGCCGGCGTCGGCCTGGAGGTAATGCTGCTCCAGGTTTTCGGCAATGGCGTCGCAGCCTTCATGGCCGGCGCTGACAGCGCGCAGCTGCTTGATCTGCAGGTGCAATTGCTGCAGCAGCGAGGGTTCCAGCTTGGCTTTGGCGCTCATAGCAGGTCCTCCTTGCTCACGGCGTGGGAATTGCAGGGGTGCTGCCGGCAGAAACTCAATATATTCATTATGGCCTCCACAAACATCTGCTTAAGGATGCCTGCGCGGCACGCGCGGAAGGCGTGGGCAGGCTCATGACAAAGTGGGAGGACCGCAGTGTGCACGGCAGCCCCCTTGCGGGGGCTCAGTGCCATGGCCTGCCCTGTTTGCGGCAGACGCATGGACGTAGCGAATCGCTGGCTAGCGATTGCTACCACACTGAAATAGGACCTCCCAGTCCCGCGGCTGTGGATTGTCACAGCGCAAGGGCGAATGTAAGGGGGGCTAGGCCCAGCGTCAAGGCGGCGGCGGGCCGGGGGGTGGAGATTAGCACCAAAGCGGGCTTTCCCTGTGCAAAACCCTGTCAACAGCTATCGACTAATAGGGATGAGACATATACGACGCAAAGCTTAGGTCATACTCAAGCCATCGTCTTTCCAAAGTACAGCGGACATTGAACAAGCTCTTGCCCCTACCCCAGTAATAATCCACAACGGCTCAAACAAAAAACGGCAGCGCACGGCTGCCGTTTTGATTGATAAACCCTGAGTCAGACAGGCTGCTTCGGCCAGTCCGCCTCAACCAGCCGCGGCCACATCGCCAACTCCGGCAAACGCGACAGTTCAACGCAGTAACGCTTCCACCCCAGCAGCCGCGCCAACTCTGCTTCCGTCGCCACGCCAATTTCCACCGCATCCTCCAAGGGACGGCGGCTGGCATAGGCTTCCGCGAGGCGCAGCTTCAATTGGGTCTGCATCTGCGCCGCCAAAGCGGTGGCCTGGGCCGCCTTGTTGATGATCCAGCCTTTGCCATCCCAAGCCGCAAACTCGCAGGGCTCCAGCAAGGTTGCGCGTAAGCTGTCCGGGGTCTCGCCCAGCTTGGCCTGGACCGGTTGCGCGGTCTGCTGGCTCCACAGTTTGGTACTACGCCAATCCGGCATGACCACCCAGCTGCCATCGCGGAATACTGCGGTCTGACGTTCCGCAGCGACCGGCGGCTGTTGTTCGGTGCTATGAGCCGGCAACAACCAGACATCTTTTTCCAGCGGCGACAGGTCTGCCTGCGTGGCTCCCAAATATTCCCCGGTTTGCGGGTGGAAGGCGTAGACGGTTTTGTTTTTGATTTCTTGCATGGGGGTCTCCTTAGAACTTGATGCAGGCAAGCAGAGCGATGTTACGGGGGCGGGTCTCCTGACCAGCATTCGCCAGAATTGGCCGGCTCGCGTTCACAGAGTTCTGAGGGCCGGAATGGTCTCCGACAAAATTCCCCAATCCCCCTGGCGCACCGTTCAATAGCTGTGGAAACCATTGCGGGTGGGTATGCGCTTGGACATCCTGTGCTTGCCAAGCCCCCAGAGCACGCCCCGCATCCGCCCCTCGCCCATCATCCCAACCACGGATGAACTCCCCACGCAAATCAGGCAGATTAAAAGTCGTTGAGCCATCCCCAACCCCGAACCTGGTGCCTATCACCGCGAATAAAGCGGCGTACTTGGTTCGGCTTACCGCGGTGCCATTGGCCTTCAGCCAGCCCTCCGGCGCATCGACCATGGCAAAATAGGCGACTTGCCCGGTGAGGTGGCCGTCATGAATCAAGGTATACCAGGGGTTCCAACGCTTGGCATCGTCGTTGCGGGTACGAAAACGCATGGTGTTTCCGCGCTGATAGTCGGCCGTCAGTTGGCAGGAGTAGTCAATCTGGCCGCCCAACCCACCAAAGGCGATGAACGGGCCGGTAACGCCGCTGGAGGTGCCATAGTTGAATCCCATCTCCCCGCCGGTGATAGAAGTATCCAACGAGGTGCCATCCTGCGGGTCTATACGATAGCGACGTTTCTTGATCAGAGAAGTGTCATTACCGGAATGCCATACTCGGAATTCACCACCCCCAGCCTCTTTCAACACCAGTGTTTCATCGCCATAGCCTTTGTGCACCAAGGCCACTGCGCTATATCCCGGCCGATGCAGGCCTAAGGATGGGAAATCCACGCCGGTGGAACACAGTTCCATCGTGCCGCTGCTGTACATAGTTGCGTCGTAGTTATTCGGCGTGGTCTTCAGGACATGCACTGTCTGCGCGGTAGACAACGCCAAAGTATTGATGCCATAACCCGCCAGCGAATCGGCCTTATCCGCTTTGCCGGCCAGCTTGTTGGTGATGGTGGCGGCGAAGTCCTTGTCATTGCCCAGCGCCGCAGCCAACTCCTGCAACGTATCCAGCGCGCCCGGCGCGCCGTTGACCACGCTATCGACAGCGGCCTTCAACTCGGCCTTGGTCGCGCCATCGGTAATGCCGTAGCCGGCCAACGTGGAGGCGGCATCAGCCAGTTTCTGCCACGGAGTCCAACGGGACCAAGAGCAGCAGCGATACCAAACACCAGCATGGTTATAGGCTTGATAGCTCTGGTACACCATCGCCTCGTCGGCATAGACTTGCAGCTTGCCGGCATACGGCGTCGGGTAGTTCTTGCCACTGGCCGCTTGTGCGTCCCCCCGCTGGCTATAAAGGCCCGTGACGTTAATATCGTTCAGATCCACCACACCCAACGCCGGTTTCAACGGCAAAGCGTCGCCAATACCATAGCCTGCCAACGTAGTTGGTTTGTTGTTGCCGCCCCAGGCAATCTGCTTGATCGCCTGCAGCAGTTGGTCTTGGCGCTTGGGGTCGGCGCTCTGGCCGCTGTCCTTGATCACGGCCAGCACTTCTTCCTGAGTGACCTGAGCGGCGGACTGCATGCCGTTCAACCATTCAGCGCTGACGATGGTGCCAAGTTCGCCACTGACCGGGTTGCCGTCGTGGAACAGCTTGTCCGGCGTGGGAATGGGCTTGATGGGTTCTTGCATGAGGCGCTCCTGAAAAGAGAGAAAGAGCACAGGCTCCCGCCCGCTGGGGGCGGGGCTGTGAGGGGAAGGGGAATACGGCGGGAGGGGCCGCGCGGGAGCGCGGTTTAAGGCTGGTAGGCGAAGTAGACGTGGGTGTGAGCCGGTTTCAGATCCTTGAACAGGTCTTCCAGCCGCGGGTCGCCGAAGGTGGTGAGGCGTTCCCCGGCCAGCGACTGGCCGGCGCGGAAGAAGTACGGCCGGGTCTTGGCGCCGAACACGGTGACTTGCCACACCCAGGGGATGTCCGCGGTCCACAACTGCTGGCCGGCGCGGTTGATGCCGGCGCGGAACGGTTGCGGTTCGCTGATGGCGATGCGGTAGCCCATGCCGGCCGCCAGCCGGGTGAAATAAGGGATGGACAGGCCGCCGGTTTCCGCCAGCTTGGCCAGCACCGCCTGCTGGCGCTGCTGGTAGGGCGCGTCCGCCGGCGGGGCCAGCCCGCAGACGCGTTCCCAGTCCGGCAGCAGGCCTTCGGCCAGCAGCGGCGTGGTGGCGCCCACCAGTTGCCGCGCGCTGTTCTGCGTGCGGTCCAGCGCCGCGCCTTCGCTGCCCAGTTCGGCCAGCAGGCGCGGGCCGTCCGGGCTGTAGCTGGTGGGCGGCAGCAGCCGGGTCAGCAATTCGCTATGCGGGGTTTGCGGGTTCATTGCAGCCCCCTCACCGTGACTTTGCCCAGGCGCAGCCATTCCACGGTTTTCTCATTCACCGTCGGTTCGATATTGGTGGCCGGCGACAGCAGTTGGCGGTCCACCACGCCGGGCAGGTCGGAGATCAGCGCTTCCAGCCGGCTCTTGTACAGCTTGCTGCCGGGCGCGAGGCTGGAGAAGTGGGCGGCCAGCGCCTGGCGCAGCGGTTCGGTCAGCGCCTGCACCGTGGTGCCGTCCACCGCCAGCCCCACTTCGATGTCTACTGGCCGCGGCGTGGGCGCCAGCACCAGGCAGTTCTTGGCGGTGACCGGGCGCAGGTCTTCGATATGGGCTTGCACCGCGGCCAGGGTATCGGCCGAGGGCAGGTTGTCCTGGGCGGTGATCACCACGTCCACGGTGCCGAGGCCGCGGCGCAGCGGGTAGACATAGGCGGCGGACACGCCGGGCACTTCCAGCGCCCAGCGGCGGTAGTCGTGGCGGTTGCCGCCGGCCGGCGGGCGGCGGATCAGTTCCAACAGCCGCGCCAGCAAGGCGGCGTCGTCTTCTTCGTCCACGCCGCCGTCCATGCTGACGAAGCTGACGCGGCTGGCCAGGCCGCTGGGCGCGGCCATCAGTTCGGCCACCGCGCCGGCCGGCCTGTTGCCGGCCAGGCCGGGCAGGTCCGCCGCCACCGCCACGCTGCCCTGCCCGTCCGCGTCCAGCTGGCCGGCGGCCTGGGTGGTGTAGAGTTGCTCGCCCAGGCGCACTTTCAGGCCGGCGGCGAAGCTGGCGCCGGCATTGCCGCTCAGCTTGAGCTGACCCTTGGCCGCCACCGGCGGCTTGCGGCTGAGGCCGCGCACGCGGGCATGCTGTTCCAGGTAGTCGCGGTCGGCGCTGTCCGGGAAGATCTGGCGGGCGATCCAGCTCTGGTGCTGGTACAAGCCTTCCACCGCGCTGGCGACCGAGCTGGCGCGCACGAAGAAGTCGCTGTCGGGGCCGACGTCGGCGTCGGCGCGCAGGTTTTGCAGGTCGCGCAGCAGCGCGCCGCGTATGGTTTCAAAATCCGGAGTGGACAAAGGCATCAGGCTATCCTCACATGGTGTTGGAAATGTCGGGTCTGGCCGCCGGCTTCTTCCACTTCAACCAGCAGCAGCAGGCGGCCGCTGCCGGGGCGCTGCGCCTGCACGCCGACGCGGCGGGCGCGGCCGTCGCGCAATAACGGCTGCAGGGCTTGTTCGGCGTACTGGCAGGCGATCAGGTCGATCTGGCTGGTGTCCTTGCTGCGCGACAACAGGTGCAGGCGCGAGCCGAGTTCGGGATCGGCCCACCAGCCGCCCAGCGGAGTCATCAGCCGCAGGTAAACGGCGTTGGCCAGGGTGTCGGTGGTGCCGCCGGCGTAGTCGCCGGTGATGGGGTCCAATAGAGGGTCCATGGCGTTATTTTCCGGGTTTGCAGGGGTTGGGGATAAGGGACGCGGGTCAGTGCCGGCAGGCGTTCAACAGCGCGATATCAACGGCGTTGTTGGCGAAAAGCTTGTGTTACAAAGGTGGACTAGTCGTACCGTGCACGCCGCTATGTTGGTGGCCCACCAGGCTCTTGCCGCCGGCCACCACGTCGCCGCTGACGGTGACGCTGCCCTGGATGGCCATGCCGCTATTGCCTTTGATCTGGCCCTGGGCCACCAGCTGCGCGCTGGTGCTGAGCGTGGGCGTGGTGAAGCTGGCCTGCTCGCTGGCGTTGACCTGCCAGTTCTTGCAGCGCAGGCTGAAGGTGTCGCACTCCACTTCGATCAGCCGGCCGCGCTTGAGCACGATCTTGCTGCCTTCGTCGCTGTACAAGGCCACTTCGCCGGGCTTGAGCTGTTTCAGCCGGTAGTTGCCATGCTCGGTGGCGATCACCACGCCGTGGCTGCTGCGCCCGCCCAGCGGCAGCACCACCGCCATGCTGCCCGGCGGCGGGTTGGCGCTGTAGCCGTAGTGCTGGAACAGTTCCGCGTCCTGCAGCTGTTCGCCGGCCAGCGCGTCGGCCTGCACGGTCTGCACATCGCCGCTGCTGTCCACCCGGGTCAGCACCGCGCGGAAGCCTTGCCGCACATTGCTGAAGGCGCGGCGGATTCTTTGGTCTACGTCATTCCACATGGATTCAACCTTTCCGTTAGTTCTTGCGCATGACCGGCAGCCAGCGGCCGTCTTCTTTCAGCGTCAGCCGGGTGGTGCAGCCCTGCCCGCGCCCGCCGCTGAAGGTGCGCGCCATCAGGAAGTAAGTGCCGCCCTTGATGCCGTGCGGCTCGCTTTCCACCTGGATGCGCTGGCCGGGCTTCCACAGTTCGCCGGCGCTGTTGCGGTGGCCGGCGACGGTGGCGCTGAGGGTGTAGCCGGCCAGCCTGGCGTCGGCCAGTATCTTGTCGGCGCGCGCCGCCAGCTCCGCGACGTTGGCGGCGTCCGGCTCCACCATGATGCGCGGCTTGTGGTAGGGGACGTCCGGGTCCGCCGACTGGTGCTTGAGATCGTGCCGGCCCGGGGTCAAGGCCTGGCGATGGCCCTGTCCCAGCAGGGTCAGCTGCGAGTAGCGCGGCGCGTGGGAGCGGGTTTCGCTCAGGCTGAGCACATTATTGCCCTGGCCGTCGCGGCGCAGGATCAGCTTGGCCTTGGCCGGCGCGCTGTAGTCCGGGCCGCCCACCACCAGGGTGCCGTCCGGATCGAACCAGGCGGCCAGGCCATTGGCCGCGGCGGCGCGGTTGAGCACGTCCCAGGCGCTATTGCCCGGGTCCACGCTGATTTTCTCGATCTGGCCCTTGGCCTTGGCATCCACCCGCACCCGGCTGACGCCCAGCGGCTTGACCACGTTTTCCAGCACGTCGCTCAGCGTCATGCCCTTGCCGGTGAACAGCGGCGCGCTGCAATCCAGCAGCATGCCGGCCAGGTCGCGCCCGGACAGCGTCAGCTGATGGCTGCCGGCGGCCACGCTGTGGCTGATGTCGTCCACCCGGCCTTGCAGCACGATGTCCGCGCCCACCAGCACCTTGACCTCGGCGCCCGGCGCCACGCTGGGCGGCATCTCGCCGCCGGGCAGGCCCAGCGACACCTGCCAGGCGTCGGCGGCCATCGCCAGGTCGGAATCGATGCTGTACTGGGTCCAATAGCGGTGGGCCTTGCCGGCGATCTGCAGGCTGACTTCGTTTTTGTCCGGCGCGGGCTTAGCGGGCGTAGCCATGGATCAGCTCTCCTGCTTGCAGATGGTTGGGATGAGCCAGTTGCGGGTTCAGACGCAGCAGCTCGGTGGCGCGGCTGCTGTCGCCGTACCACAGATGGGCCAGCTGGCGCAGGTTGGCGGCGGACTCCACCTTGCGGGTGACGATGGGCGGCTTGGCGGCGATCAGGCTGGCGGCGCTGCGCTGCACTTGCAGGCCCAGGTCACGCAGGCTTTCTATCACTTGGCGCGCGTCCTCGCCCGGCAGCGCCTTGCGCCATTGTTCTATCGTTTGTTGCAACGCGGCGCGCACGTCGCCGGCCACCTGCTCCAGCGCCACCGGCGTCAGCGTCGGCTGCGTGGCTTCGCCGTGGAACAGGCTGGCGGCGGCCTTGGCCAGCGAGGTGGAAGCGGTCAGCTTGAGCAGCGCGTCGATGCGGATTTCATCGGCGGTCCAGACTTCCAGCGCCTGGCCGGCCTGGTTCAAGGAGTCCGACGCGCGGCCGATCTTCTTGGATACGCCATTGAGCCGGTCGCGCATCGCGTTCCAGTCCGCCAGCGTGGCCTGCGGCCATTTCACCTCGGTTTCCCACGACAGGCCGGGCCAGACTTCCAGCTTGACGCCAAAACGCCAGCTGGCGATGTCGTCGACCAGCGAGGTGACTTCGCTGATGAAGGCCTGCGGATAGGCCAGCAGGTCCACCACTTGGGCGATGCCGCGCTGCGCCATGGACGCGAGCTGACGCACGGTGTCGTTCAGTTTCACCCGCAGCGTGCCCAGCCGGATCAAGGCGGTATTGGCGTTCTGCAACAGGCCCTGGGCCTTGGCGAAGGCTTCGCCGCCCAGGCTGCGCGCCTTGGCCGCCAAGGCGTCTATCGCTTCCACCTGCTGCATGGGCTGCTGGCTGGCGAAGAAGGGATTGCCCGGCGTGGCTTCCACCCAGCTGACTTCCACGGTGCAGGAGTCCGGCGCGTCGGCCTCGTGGCTGATCTGGTAATCCAGCAGCTGGGCCTTGGGCATGCTGCCGAACACCGGATGGATCAGCTCGCCCGGCCCGGACTGGTCCAGCGCGGCGACGAAGTCGCGCAGCCGCTGCTGGTAATCTCGGCCCCAGAAAAACACGCTGAGCGACACCTTGCGCGCCTTGCGGCCCAGGTCCTCGACGTCGGCGCCGTCCAGGTAGGGGTATTCGTGCATTGCGTGGTCGCGCTGGGCGCTGTCCACGCTGCGCAGGCATTCAAAACGCACCCCGCGGAAACTGGCGTCCACCAGCGCGCCGGCGGCGGAACCGGCAAACAGACTGAGATTGAACATCAGCTTCTCCTTTGTTGTTGGCTATTGGCGGCGTTGACGGCGGCGACGATGTTGCCGTTTTGGACGTCGACGGTGATTTGAATGGGTTGGGACAACATGCTGCTGAGCTGGGACAGGGTGGCTTGGAGCTGACCAAGGACAATATTTATTTGCTCTGTTGGCAGTTGACTAGTTTCTGATAGCGCGTTCTTTTGGCTAGCGCTCTCGGAGCGGCCACTAGCTTCCGCAATATTAGGTTCTACCTTTTTAGGTTCTACCTTTTTAGGTTCTACCTTTTTAGGTTCTACCTTTTTAGGTTCTACCTTTTTAGGTTCTACCTTTTTAGGTTCTACCTTTTTAGGTTCTACCTTTTTAGGATCTGCCTTTTTAGGATCGATTCTGGGAGAACTGGCTTTCTTTGCCTTGTTTTTTTCTACCCCCTTAGTAAAAAACCCTTCAACATTGTTTACTAAAGAATCCACCCAACCCTCCTCCGCTTTTGTCGGAGGAACAGTATCAGCCGCCGCCCCTGGCCCGGCTTGACTTCCCTTCATTTTCCCAACGGCATACTCGGCCTGTTGTTGATAATTCTCACTCTCCATTACTTTGACTACAATTTTCTTCCCATCTTTTTTCCGCGTATATGAAAGCCCGGACATACCAGCAACATTGTATTTGTGCTCTTTATCATCCAGCTTCCCTATGTCTTTATAAATCTCAAAGGGGTTGCCGGTAATGCTGCTAACATCCTTATTTGCTCCCATGGAAAGATAATCTGTCATTTTCTTCCCACTACCATCCACGGCGATTCGCTCACCATTAGATTTTAGGAAATTCCCTACTGAGCCCGCTCCGGCTAAGTGAGATGCAGCCAACAAACCACTCTCTGTGATAGTAATGCCCGCTACTTTCTTTCCAATATAATCTTTTAAATTCAAATTCGCCCTCTTCATCAGCCGCTGAAGAGTCTGCCAATTTAATTTAGTGTATTCTTTTAAAAATTCATCTTGCACCTGACCATTTTTTAGCCAATCAGCTTTACTTTTAATATCATTCTTTCCAACCCAATTACCCTTGGCATCCACATAGCCAAGCTTCTTCCCAACAGCCGTAACTTCATTCCTACCAAACTGGTACTTCCCGGCATACCCTAATGTGTTAACTTTCCCAATTGCACCACCACCCTCGGCCTGCCACAACGTAGCCCCATACGTGGTTTGGGCGGCAGCTTCCTGAAAGTGGCTTACCCCTTTGGCGTTTATTTTTTCAATACCTCCAACAAAAGGCATACCCTTAGATTGAACCGTTCCCCTTCCTGCTTTTTCCTCTTTATTTTCTTGGCCCCAATACCCCAGAACCCCTTTGCTCAACTCAGTGGCTTTGTCAGCAATTGAGCTTACAATCTGAGTCACCCCACCTTCCGCTTCTTTAGTGGAGTTTGCGGTTGGTTTGGGGCCGTGATCTGGAAATGAAAATTTTCTTGGATCAGTGGAAGCATGGCCTTTTTTAATCGTCCCATCACCCGATTTTCTATCTTCCAAAATTTCAAAGTGGACATGGTTGCCTTTACTTCTATTCCCTGTATTACCCACCGGCCCGACTGACTGCCCCTTTTTAACTGTATCGCCCACTTTCAACGGCGATGGCTTCTGCATATGGGCATAAAGTGTCTGAACGACTTTGCCATTCAAGTTGTGCTCAAGAATTACGGTATTGCCGTAACCATTCATATTGCCTTTAAAAACGACCTTCCCAGCCTCGGCAGCGGGTATATCTGTTCCTGCGGGAGCCGCCCAATCTTGGCCACGGTGTGCTTCATGCTTCCCTGTCACAGGATGTTTTCTATCGGGCGACCATTCGCTGGAAACTCGGAATTTTTTACCAGGGTTATATGTAGTCATACCATTTCCTTTGGGCATGCAGATGGCTCACCCGTTTAAGGGCGAGCCATTCAACTAATTAATTACTCCATTACTTTACGCAGCGACAGCAGCTTGATATCGCGGCGCGCTTCGCTTTCCACGCCGTATTTCTCACCCACTTCCAGCGTGAAGCAGTCCAGGTAGCTGGTGCGCTTGCCGCCCGGCGCTACCGGGAATTCGGTCAGCTTGGCGCCTTCGATCGCTTCCCAGTCCAGTTCGCCGGACAGCGGGATGGAGACGGTGACGGACAGCTCGTATTCCGAGATGCCGCGCGCGAAGCCACGGGCGCGGCCGCTGCTGTTCATGGTTTTCACCAGCTTGCGGCCGGTCTTGCTGCTGACGTTGAGGTCGATGACGTCGATTTCCTGGCCGTTGACTTCCAGTACGATCGAACCTGCGTATTCTTTCAAAGCCATGTGAATGTCCTTTTCGGTTTCATGTGGGCGGCCCGGCCGGTTTGACAGCGGGCCGCCGGATCAAGCGTTAACGGGGAAAACTAGGCCCACTCGGGTAAGCGCGTTGGGGCAAGGCGGCACCCCGCGTGTTTACCCATTGCCGCTTACAGCAGCAGATCGATACGGCCGGCGAACACATGCAGGCCGTTGACCACGTCCACCGGGATCTTGGCGTCCAGACGGTTCACGTCTTGCGCGTCGCGCTCAACGATCAGGCCGTCCTTGTTGGCGTCCACCGCTTCGATGATTTCCAGTTCTTCCAGCTTGTAGAGCACGTCCAGCAGTTCGGAACGGACCTTGGACGGGGTGCGGTCGGACAGCTTTTCGCGCGGGAAGCGCAGCGCCACGCGCTCGCGGCAGGCGCGGCGCACGTAGTCCAGGGTGCGGATGGTGGTCAGATCCAGCAGCGATACGTCGTCCACGCCTTGCGCGTCCTTGGTGTAGGTGCTGATGGAGCGCACGATCTGCACGCGTTCGCCCGGGCCCACTTCCAGCGGGGCCACGCCGTTGTAGAGGGCGTTTTCCTGCTCGGTGCGGCTGGTGCGGGCGGCCAGTTCCACCACGTCCAGGCCTTTGAGCTCCAGGGTGTTCAGCGGACGGGCCGGATCTTCCTCGCTGGCGATCACCGCGGCGTAAGCGGCGGCCAGTTCGCCCGGCAGCTTGGCGGAGCCGCGATACCAGGCGGCGCTGACGCGGCCGCTGGCCAGTTTGGACGCGATGGCGCTGACTTCCGCCAGCGCGCCGACGGCGCCGACCACGCCGATGGCGCCGCGTTGCTCCATCGGGCCGGACACGAAGTCCAGGTGGGTGCGCAGCGCGGTGAAGGCGGTGTCGTTGTTGAACGGGTTGACCACGATGTGGTGGCCGCCGCTAACCACGGCCGCCAGCGCCGGAGCGATGTCCGGATCGGCGGCACCGCCCTTCATCGCGGCCACGGTGATGCCAAGGCCGGCGATCTGTTCCTGCGCTTTCAGCACGATGGCGTTGCCTGCCGCGCCCTTGTGGCGGGCGGTCAGGGTCAGCACTTCCTTGGCGGCGGCGGCGGTCACCGGCAGGTCAGCCAGCTTGTCGACGGCGGCCTTGGCGGCGGTGGCGATCTTGGCGGCGTCGTCGCCGGCGGTCACGGCCACGTCGATGCGGCGGCCGCCGATGAACAGGCTGGCCACGCCGGCGCCGATGGCCGGGCCGGTGAAGGTGAAGGAGCCGGTGGCGGCGGCGGCGCTGTCCGCGTCGTCAACCGCGATCACGCTGAGTTGCAGATAGGGGTTGGCGTTGATGGCGGCGCGAGCCAGCAGATGGGCATAGGAGCCGCGGCCGAAGGCCTGGGCGGCCTGCTCGTCGCTGAACACGTCCAGCGCGGCCAGAGCCGGCTGGGCCGCATCGGCGAAGCGCTGGCCGATCACCAGCACGCGCTGCGGGTTGCCCGGCAGGGTGCGCACTGCCAGCTTGGTGTTGAACTCGAAGTATTTGCCCGGTTTGCGGATGGATGCCGGGATCTGGTCGAAGCTGATGTTGGGGCTGGCCATAGAATATGGGCTCCTGGTTGATGCGGTTGGGGAAAGGCGCCGCGCCGGACGGCGCGGCGGGATACTGCGGAAAAATCAGGCGGATGGCGGCTGCTTGACCACGTCCTGGGCCTTGACGCCCGGCTTGCCGTCCAGGCTGTAGTCCAGGCGAGTGCTGCGCCATTCGGCGGCGGGGCCTTCCAGACGGCCGCCGAAGCGGGCGAACACTTGGTCGGGATCGGCCTCGCCCTGCGGCGACGGCCAGTGGCCGTTGTCCAGCGCCTCGTCCAGCCAATGGCAGGAGAAGTCGCAAGCCACCAGGCTCCACGGCTGGCCGTCGCGCTGAGCCTGGCCCAGCGGCCGTACTTGCTCGGGCATCAGCGGCGACACCGCCAGGCCGAAGTCCTGGGCCGACAGCAAACGGCGCACCGCGTAGACCAGCTGCCAGACGCCGGCGCCGGCATAGCCGTGATCCGCCTGCAGCCGATCACCGACGATGACGGTGAAGCGCGCCTGCGCCTTGTAGCGCTGGCGCAGGCTGGCCGAGGGCTGGCAGGCGCTGATGCCGCCGGCCACGGTCCACAGCGCCGGCAGCCGCGCCAAGGCCTGCGGATTCAGGCCGGGGCTGCCCGCCGCCGGCGTCAGCCGGCTCTGGAACGAACCTTGCGCGAGGTCCAGACCGCACAAACCGGTTTCGTCCAGATCGGCCGCCACTTCGCGCACCATGCGGCCCAGGCCCTGGCGCAGGCGATCGGCGATGGCGTCTTGCACTTGGATCAGCAGGGACATGATTTCCTCAATGATTCAGCGGTTTATCGATATGGCTATTGTCGCGCGCCCACGGTTTTGGGCTTAGCTGAGCGATGTCAGTGGGGCTTGCGGCCGCGGGCGCGGCCAATGCCCTCATTGCCCGCCGGTTTGAACGGCAGCCGCGGTTTGATACAGATCGTCGTTTGTGACATCTGGATTCCTTTCACAAGGTTTGGAAGGGGGGAAATTCGACACCGCGCCGGAGGCGGGCGGATGAAACGGCGGGCCGTCGCTCAGTGCAGCAGCCGCTTGAGGAATTCGCCCAGCAGCGTCACCGCCAGCGCGGACACCGCGCCGGACAAGGCGCCGCTGCGCGCGGCCTGGACTTCGACGTCGCGCAGACGGCTGTCCAGTTCTTCCAGTTTTTTGTCTTGCTTGGCGAGATGGGCAACAATCATGTCCAGCTTGCCCTCTATGCGGCCCAAGGCCATCAGATTGTCATGTTCCACGTGAAACCCGCCTTTCAGCCTTCGGCCAGTTGTTGGCAGATCACGCAGCGGGTGCAGCTGGGCATCACTGTCCGGCGCGCGGACGGAATGGGGTCGCCGCAATCCTCGCAGTGGCTGTAGCCCGTCTGCTCGCTCTGCTGGTAATGGCGGGCAATCGCTTGCTCGCGGAACTCGGTTTCCAGCTCGCTGGCCCGGTCGAAAAAGTCGCTCATGGTTGTGGTCCTTCGGTTGAAAACAGCCCGCCGAGCGTTGTCAGCCTTTGTTCGAGCTGCTGACACCAGGCGCCGTAGTCGGCGGCATGGGCCAGGAGGTCTGCTGCCGGTAACCCGGCATCGGCGGCGGGGGTTTGATGGGAATCTGCAGTAGATACGGCGTCGGCTGCGGACACTGCGGCGGCGGGATAGCCGAGGATTTGCCGGTAGAGGCGCAGGCTGTCAGGGCCAAGGCCGCCGTAACGGCCGCCATCCTGTTGCACGACATATTCGATCCTTTGTTTTTGGGCTTGCAGCCTTTGCTGCGCATCCTGTTGCTGACGCAGCAAGCGGCTCTCCTGCTCGCCGACCAGCTGCTGCAAGCGCCGTTGTTGCTGCAAGGCGGCCTGTAGTTGCCGCTGCGCCTGTTCGGCTTGCTCGGCCTGGCGGCGCTGCTCCGCCGCCTGCTGTTCCGCCAGCCGCGCGCGCCAGCTGTCCGCGCCGTGGCGCAGGCCCAGCGGATACGCGATGCCGGCCGCCAGCAAGGGCGGCAGCAGCCAGGCGCCCAGCCGCGGCCAGGTTGGCAGCGGCGCCATTAGCGGCCGCCCCGGTCGCGCCAGGCGGCGATCAGACGCAAGCCGGCGGAGTAGCCGCCGACGATGCCGAGGTAGATCAACCAGATCTCCGCATCCAGGGTGCCGCGCAGCCCTTCCACCACGAACAGCAGCGTGGCCGCGGCGCAGGCGATATTGGCCCATAGCCGGGAGTGGCTCAGGCGGCGGCCGCCGGGCCGGGTCATCAAGTCGGACAGACGCATCACTTTTTCTCCTTGTCGAGGTCGGTCGAATTCAGCTCAAAGTGGGGAAACTCGCGGAACGGCGCATCCGGGCGGCCATACCAGTTCAGGCCCAGCGCGGCGCCGATCTCGCCCATCAGCTGCCAGTGCGGGTGATGGGCGTCCCAGACCGGCTTGCCGCCGATCAGCGGCACCACGTCGAAGGCCAGCGCCGCCGGGCTGCCGTGCCGCATGGCGTTGTGCGCGGACTGGCCGGCGCGCGCATTGGTGACCTTGGGCCCGGGCCGGCTGCGGCCTTGCGCGTACAGCGCGTCCTGCTCCGCGCCGGAGCGCCAGGTGCAGGTGATCAGCGCCTCCACGCCGGCATCGCGGCAGCGCCGGACGAATGCTTCGGCCAGGGGTTGCAGCTGCGGGTGCAGGTCGGAAATAGCTCTACTGGCCATGAATGCTCCTTGCTGTTGACGAAAAGTGCGGGGCTCCGCGTCCGGCCCGCGACGCGCGCAGCCCTGCCAGGCTGAGACGCGCCGCTGTTGCGGGTCCGGCGAGAATCGAACAGGATGAAATCAGGAAGGAGAAAGACGGTTTGAAGCTTGCGCGCCGAGGACCCGGCGCGCCGCGGCGGGCGCCGGCGGCTTTAATGCAGTTCTTGGCTGGGGGTTTTCAGCACGCGCCACACCATGCGGTCGCTCAACTGGTAGCGGATGGCCAGCACGCTGACCGCTTCATTGGCGCCCAGGCCCTGCTCCAGCAATTGATCGAAGTCGTTCAGCAGCTGCTGGTTGCGCGCCAGCCGCAATGCCTGGCTGCAGCGTGGCACGTACAGGATGTCGCCGCCGAAATGATGGGTCAGGCTGGAGGCGGCATCTTCGCCTATCACTTCCACCAGCGCGGCGAAACGCAGCTGGCCCGCCTTGCTCTGGTTCTTGGAGATGGGCAGGGTGGTGCCGCCCAGCGCCTGCACCAGTTGCAAGGTACGCGGCAAGCCTATCAGCTCGGCCACCAGGCGCATGGTTTCGGGCAGGGCCGGGGCGATATTGGCTACGGTCATCGCAAAATCTCCTTGTAATCACGGAACAAAGACGATAAGTTCTAAATGAGTTATAATTACTTCTGAAAGCATACGCAGGCGGCATTTAGAACCACTGTTCTATTTTGACGCAAGCCCATGAATTCCTTGATCAACGCTTGTTGCAACAAGATGTCACTGCTTAGCCTTGACCTGCACTTTTTATTTTTGAACTTAGCTCTCAACATAAGTGCTATTTTAGTTCAAAACATAAAACCTAGCAATTAGTACGATGTCACTACCTGACCTAACGTACAGGTCATTTGACATGACAGAACGGGGCTATGCCCGCATGCCAAATGGAGTTCTATATGGAAAAAAACTTGGAACAAAGTGACTTCAAGCAGCGGCTGGAGTCGCTGATCGGCGCGGAAAAGCCCTATGCCTGGGCTGCTCGCATCGGTATCAATAAGGGCTCGTTCACCAATATGTGGTACCACGGCGGCGTGCCCCGCTCCGCAACCGCCAGCAAGATCGTGGAAGCCACCGGTTGCAGGCTGGAATGGCTGTTGCATGGCAGCGGCCAGCCTTACGACACCGCGCCCGCCGCCAGCGCGCCGCGCAGATTAGAACGGGATTCGGATTGTTTTGTACCCGACAATGTGCATGAAGAGTTCTGTTTCATCCCGCGCTATAACCTGAAGGCGTCGGCCGGCTTCGGTTCCAATGCCAGTGAAGAGGCGCCGATGTTCTACATGGCCTTCCGCAAGTACTGGATCAAGAACCATCTGAACGCTTCCGCCAAGGACCTGGCGGTGATCAGCGTCAAGGGCGACAGCATGAGCGGCGTGCTGGAGGACCGCGACACCATCCTGGTCAACACCGCCGAGCACTCTCCCGGCGAGGGCCTGTACGTGATCCGCATGGGCGAGGACATCTTCGTCAAGCAGTTGCAGCGCTTGCCCGGCGGCGCGGTGCAGGTGCGCAGCGCCAATCCCTTGTACGAGACTTTCACCGTCGATCTGCAGCGCAATACCGGCGAGTTCGAGGTGATAGGCCGCGTGGTCTGGTTCGGCCGTCAGATTGGCTGAGAACGGGTTCACGATCTGCTGCGCTGCGGCGTTGAAATCGTCTTCGAAATGCTCATGCACCACGGGTACATGCCGCTTTCTCAGCCGCAACACTCTTGTCTCGCTCTTGCTCGCGAGATCGTAAACAGGTTCTGGGCCCGGCGCAGCGGGTGTAAACTGCGGTTTTGCCGCACCGCATGAAACGGATACAACCATGATTCAACACATCGAAGCCAGCCTGGGCGAGGCGCAAACCGCCTTGGCCAATCTGCTGGCCAATCCGGAGGCGCTGGCCAGCATCGACGCGGCCGCGCAAACCCTGATCGCCAGCCTGGCGGCGGGCGGCCGCATCTTTTCCTGCGGCAACGGCGGCTCGATGTGCGACGCCATGCATTTCGCCGAGGAACTGACCGGCCGCTACCGCAAGAACCGCCGCGGCATGGCCGCGGTCGCCATTTCCGACCCCAGCCACATGACCTGCGTCGCCAACGACTACGGCTACGAGTTCGTGTTTTCGCGCTATCTGGAAAGCCACGCCCGCGCCGGCGATGTGCTGATCGGCATCAGCACCAGCGGCAACAGCCAGACCATCATCAACGCCGCGCAAGTGGCGCGCGAAATGGGCGTCAAGGTGGTGATTCTCACCGGTCGCGCCGGCACGCGGCTGGAACCGCTGGCCGACGTCTACGTCAACACGCCCGGCGGCCAGTTCGCCGACCGCGTGCAGGAGCTGCACATCAAGGTGCTGCACATCCTGATCGAACTGGTCGAACGTCACTTCTGCCCGGAAAACTATTGAGCTTTCCTGCTCTGTCACGTTTGCCATTGTGCTGATATCGCGCGCCGCGCCCCAAGCGACGCCTGTCAGTACGCCAACGGCATGATGCGATAAAAAAAACCGCCGCCCGGTTCTCCCCGGCGGCGGTTTGGTTTTGCCTGCGGCGCGGCGCTAGGGCTTGTTCAAAGTCTCGCAAGCAAGAGCGAGACAAGGCGAAAACGAGCGAAAAAGCGGAATGTAGTCGTGGCACATGAGCATTTTGAGCTTGTACTCACCGTGTAACGCTTCACGAACGCAGCAGACCTTGAACAGGTTCTAACGGTTTAGGAATTCCCCGATGCGCTGGTAAACCATGCGGCAGGCGTCCGGCACGATGGCTTCCAGATTGAGGAAGGCATGCACCATGCCGTCCAGGTGCAGGTGCTCCACCTCCACCGCCGCCGCGCGCAACTTGTCCACATAGAGGAAGTCCTCGTCGCGCAGCGGATCGAAGCCGGCCGACACCAGCAGCGTGTCCGGCAATTTGCGCGTGAACGCCCAGTGCAGCGGCGAGGCCTGCAGACGGTTCTCCGCATGCTGGAAGTAGTTGTCGAAATACCAGGCCACCCGCGCCTTGGTCAGCAGATAGCCCTCGCCGTTCTCGTCCACCGAAGGCTGGCTCAGCGTGTAATCGACGCTGGGATAGATCAGCACTTGGCGCTTGATCTGCAAGGACGCATCGTACTGCCCCAGGCCGCTGAGGCTGGAGGTCAGCGCGCCGCCGGCGGAGTCCCCGGCCAGCGACAGCTGGCGCACATAGGGCAGTTGTCGCGCGTCCAGCGCCTGCCACACGCCCTTGGCCACGGTGGCGGCATCCTGCAGGCCAGCCGGGTACGGGCTTTCCGGCGAGCGCCGGTATTCCGCCGACACCACCACGTGCCGGCTGGCGGCGGCGAGGCGGCGGCAAATCGGATCGTAGACGCTGACGCTGCCCACCATATGGCCGCCGCCGTGGAAAAATACCAGCACCGGCAGCGGCCGCTTGGGATCCGGGTGATAGATGCGCACCGGCACGGTGTAGTCGCGGCCCGGCACCAGTTCGTCGTTGACCCAGGCGATGTCCGGCCCCGGCGTCACCATCTGCCGGGTCAGATTGGCCAGCGCTTCGCGCGCGCCGATGGCGGTGGCCTTGTAGCCCTTGGCCACCAGATCGGCCAATTCGCGGTTGTATTCCTCCAGCCAGGCGGCCAGAGCGGGATCGAGCTGATGCATGCAAGCTCCTATCGGCCCAGGCGTGGCATACGCGCGCGGGCGCAAGCGGGGAAAGTCGGGAGAAGGCCGGGCGCGGCGCGCTGGCGGATGATCCGGTGATGGACCTGGCCAGGTTATACCATTGGTATCGCAGTGCAAGCGCGGATTGCGCGCCTGGCATACCCTACCCGCTGCCTGCTCAGCCGAACAGCCTTTCCAGCAAGCTGGGTTTGCGCATTTGCAACAAGGGCTCCGCGCCCAGCAGCAAATCATCGATCAGGCCCGGATCGGCGCGCGGCTGGCGCGCCTGCGCCGGATTGGAGCGTCCGGACGGCTCCAGCGCCAGGTTGGGACCCCGCCGCGACAGCCGATAGCCGCCGGCGCAGCTGGGACAGAACAGCTCGTCGCCGTCGGCCGCGCTGCGCGGCACCGCGATGATGGGGCCACAGCCCTGGCAGCACTGCAGCGGAATGCCCGGTTCGCTATGGCCGATGATGTGGTCGAAACGGCCCGCCTCGCCCAACTGGATGAAACGCTCTCCCAACTCGCTGTCGAACTGGCTGCCCAGGTTTTCCCGGATGATGGCCAGCGCGCGCTCCTTGGGCATGCCGCGCCGATACGGCCGGGTGCTGGTCATCGCGTCGAAGGCGTCGGCAATGCCGACGATGCGCGCCGCCAGCGGGATGTCCTTGCCCCGCAGGCCCAGCGGATAGCCGCGGCCGTCCGGGGTTTCGTGGTGGCGCAGCACCGCGTCCAGCGCCAGTTCCGCCAGCGGGTGGTCGCGCAGCAGGTCGGCGCCCACTTGCGGATGGGTCTTGATCACCTCGTACTCGGCGTCGCTGAGCTTGTCCGGCTTGTTCAGCACCGCGTCCGGCACGCCCACCTTGCCCAGATCATGCAGGAATCCGCCCAGCGCGATGCGCTCCACTTCCGACTGCGACAGGCCCAGGCTGTCGGCCAGCGCATAGCAAAAGCGCGATACCCGCCACAAATGCCCGCCGGTATAGGCGTCGCGCGCCTCCACCATCATCGCCATCGTGTACAGCGTTTTCAGCAGTTCCTGCGCCTGTCGCATCGCCATGTCCTCGCATGCGGTGAAACCCGGCCGCGAGAGCGATATCTGCAAGCGCCCCGGCGGCGTCTCGGGCCGAATGATTTCAATATGGCATATCAATGCGGCTTTGCTGCACTGGCAGCAATACGACAGTGTCGCGGCGAAAACTAGAGCATTCATTCCATTTGCATGAGGTTTTCATTTTTCTTGGCTAGCCTAGGCGACACGCGGTCCGCGCGCAGCGTCCGGGCCGCGCGTTCACGCCGCCTGGCGGCGTTCCACACGAGGAGACAACAATGAAATCACTGCTATTGCTGAGCCTTGCCCTGAGCCCGCTGGCGCAGGCCGCCGCCCAGGAACCGATACAGCCGGACCCGCGCTACAGCCACGTGCTGTCTTCGTCCGGCCCGCTCAGCCGCGAGCAATTGCTGAAGACGGCGCCGCCGGCGCCGATGAGCCGCGCCGCGCGCGGCGACGCCAATATCGAACTGATGTCGGTGCCCGGCCCGGCCACTTACACCTATCTGCGCTGCTATTACCGCACCGGCGGCAGCGCCACCAAGCCCACCACCGACTACGCATGGGCCCTGGACCCAAGCAGCGGCGACTACTACCGCTTGAACGGCTATTGGTGGTCCAGCAGCGCGCTGGACTGGAAGAATATGTATTACACCGATGTGGCGCAGAGCACGCTGCAATCGGTCTGCCGCGGCACCTTGCAGAAAAAGGGCATCCAGCAGAACCCGGCGATGGTGTTCGCCGCCGACAACCAGCTGTCCTTCAATTACACGGTGTGGACCAATGACAAGGCCGGCCAGGGCGCGGCCATCAACAAGATCGTCGCCTTCGGCGACAGCCTGTCCGACAACCAGAACGTCTATAACGCCTCGATGTGGACGCTGCCCAACCGCAACAGCTGGTTCCTCGGCCATTTCAGCAACGGCCAGGTGTGGGTGGAATACCTGGCCGGCCGCCTGCAGCTGCCGGTCTATAACTGGGCGGTGGGCGGCGCCGGCGTGGACACGCAAAAGCTGGTGATTCCTGGCGTGCAGCAACAGGTGCAGTCATGGAAGGACTACATGAAGCAGGCCCGCGACTACGATCCGGCCAGCACGCTGTTCACCATGCTGATAGGCGGCAACGACTTCGTGAACTACAACAACTCGGTGGACAAGGTGATCAGCGGCCAAAGCCAGGCGCTGACCAGCCTGATCGACGCCGGCGCCCGCAACATCCTGGTGCTCAATCTGCCCGACGTATCGCGGGCGCCGGTGTTCCAGTTCAAGTCCGGCGCCACCCAGGTGGCCGCCCAGGTGCGTGACTATAACCAGCGCCTGAACGCGCTGGCCGCCCAACTGCGCCTCAAGTACGGCAGCGGCCTGAATCTGCGGGTGTTCGACAGCTACGCGCTGTTCAACCAGGTGCTGGGCAATCCGGCGCAATACCAGTTCAGCAACACCACCCAGTCCTGCCTCGATATCAACGCGGACTCCGGCGCCAATTATCTGAGCGCCCAGAACGCGCGCGCCAATTGCGTGAATCCGGACAGCTTCGTGTTCTGGGACACGCTGCACCCCACCACCCGCACCCATAAAGTGCTGGCGGACGAGGTATACGGCTTCCTGAACGGCCGCGCCGGCTTTGCCGCGCTGCCGCGACGCTAAGCACCGCCGACCAACGGCCAAGCCGTACCATTCAACAGGCCGCCCGCGGGCGGCCTGTTGTTTTGCAAGGCCTTTTTCGGCCATGCATTTGAGCGCGGCCGCGGCAACGCATACAATGAAGGATTTTCCGGCGCGCCCGCCTCTATGCGGCGAGCCGGCCCGGAACCGCAAGCGAAGGCCCCCGATGTCCTCCCTGACCCCATTGCTGCAACGCGCCGAAGCCGCGCGTGCAGAATTGATCGCCCGGCTGCAAGCCGAAGACACCAACTGTTACCGGCTGTTTCACGGCAGCGCGGAAGGCGCCCCCGGCCTGACCGTGGACCGCTACGGCGAGCAACTGCTGGCGCAGAGCTTCCATCAAGCGCTGAGCGATGCCGAACTGGCGGAGATTCGCGCCCACTACCAGGCCAGCCATCCCGGCCTGCCGCTGATGTACAACGACCGCAGCGCCGGCAACTCGCGCATCGGCAACGCGCTGACGCTGGAACAGCAGGCCGAGGCCGAAGCCGACCGCACCATCCGCGAGCTGGGCGTCAACTACCATTACCGCGCGCGCCACAAAGGCCAGGACCCGTGGCTGTTCCTGGATCTGCGCGCCGCGCGCCGCCATGTGATGCAGCTGGCGGCCGGCAAGAGCGTGCTCAATCTGTTCGCCTACACCTGCGGCGTCGGCGTGGCCGCGGCCAAGGCCGGCGCCAGCTTCGTGATGAACGTGGACTTCGCCGAATCCAGCCTCAGCGTCGGCCGCGCCAACGCCAAGCTCAATCTGCTGGCCACCCGCCCGCGCTGCGTGCAGAGCGATGTGTTCGCCGCCATTCGCCAGCTGTCCGGCATCGGCCAGCCCGAGCGCGTGCGCGGCAAGAGAATGCCTCCCTTCCCCAAGCTGGAAGCGCGCCAGTTCGACCTGGTGTTCCTGGATCCGCCGCGTTACTCCAAGAGCCCCTTCGGCGTGGTGGACCTGATCAACGACTACCAGGCGCTGTTCAAGCCGGCGCTGCTGGCCACCGCGCCCGGCGGCACGCTGATCTGCTGCAACAACGTCGCGCAGGTGGATGGCGACGCCTGGCTGGAAGCGCTCACGCGCAGCGCGGCCAAGGCCGGCCGCGAAGTGCGCGCGGCGGAATGGATCACTCCGGACGCGGACTTCCCCAGCCCGGACGGCAAGCACCCCTTGAAGATCGTCGCGCTCAGCGTCTGAGCTGTGCTCTTGACGGCGGCGGGCCCCGGCCCGATTGCCGCGGCCAGATCCAATCTCGCCAAACGCCCGCCCTGCGCGGGCGTTTTTGCATAAAAAACCACAGCCATTCAGCCATATGGCATTTTTACGCATATCTTAAAATTACCGTTTATTTTCACCTGTAGATACTTAAAGATTCCGTTACGGCATCAAGCCGCGACTGCCGCGCTAGACGGCACACGACAGACAGCTTGACTCAAATCACGTATCGGGAAAGTACAATGAAACCTCAACTGCTACGCGGCCTGCTGGCCGCCGCCGGCCTGTTCGCCGCCAGCCAGGCCCATGCTCAGCTGGACCCGCAACTGGACTATCTGTCCCCAGGCGGGCCGCTCAGCGAAGCTCAGGTCAAGGCCGCGCCGACCAAGCCGGCCGTGGCGATGGGAGCCGCCACCTACACCTATCTGCGCTGTTATTACCGGCTGGACATGAACGGCGCCAAGCCGCAAACCAGCTATCACTGGGCGCTGGATCCCAGCAGCGGCGACTACTACCGCGTCAATGGCTACTGGTGGTCCGGCAGCATCGTCGCGCTGAAGAATATGTTCTATAGCGACGTGACCCAGGACACCCTGGCCGGCGTCTGCCAGAAAACGCTGGCGGCCAAGGGCATCAGCCGGCCGGTGGCGCTGTACGCCGCCGCCAACAACCAGCTGTCCTACAACCACACCATCTGGAGCCAGGACAGCGCCAGCCAGCCGGCGCGCGTCAACAAGCTGATCGTGTTCGGCGACAGCCTGTCCGACACTCAGAATATGTACGGCGCGTCGCAGTGGAAGCTGCCCAACGCCAAGAGCTGGTTCATCGGCCGCTTCAGCAATGACCGGGTGTGGGTGGAATACCTGGCCGAGCAGTTGAACTTGCCGATCTACAACTGGGCGATAGGCGGTTCCGCCGCCGACCAGCACCTGGTGGTGCCCGGCCTGCTGCAGCAGGTGGAGTCTTGGTCGCAATACATGCAGAAAGCGGCCAACTACCGGCCGGAAAACACCTTGTTCACCATGCTGATAGGCGGCAACGACCTGCTCAACTACGGCCGCACCGTGGACCAGGTGATCGCGGACCAGAGCAAGGCGCTGGAGCGTGTGATCAACGCCGGCGCGCGTCACATCGTGGTGCTGAATCTGCCCAATCTGGCCCGCACCCCGGCGGCCCAGGCCAGCGGCAAGGCCGCCGCGCTGGCGCCGCAGGTGCGCGATTACAACGCCAAGCTGGCGCTGCTGGTGACTCAATTGCAACAGAAATACGGCAGCACGCTGAAGCTGAACCTGTTCGACAGCAACACCTTGTTCGACGACTTGCTCGATCACCCGGCCAAGTACCAGGTCAGCAATGCCACCCAGTCCTGCCTGGACATCGCCGGCAACGCCAGCCTGCCCTATATCTGGGAACAGAAGCCGCGCGCGGAATGCGGCAATCCGGACAGCTTCGTGTTCTGGGACGTGCTGCATCCCACCACCCACACCCATAAGCTGTTGGGCGGCTATGTCGCCAACTTCGTCAAGGCGGCGGACCCGGCGGTTTCCGCCGCGGCGGCGCTGAAGGCGCGGCGCTAAGCGCCGGCGACGGCTCTCCTCCCCAAGCCGCCGCCATCACGCGGCGGCTTGGGGTAAGATGCCGGTTTCAGCCGGACATCCCGCCATGCACCCAGCCCAGCAGACCACACTGAAACCCTGCCCCAAATGCGGCGCGCCCGCCCTGCTGATCAAGGCCGGCTCCCGCCGCTTCTGGGTGCAATGCAGCCGCTACCCGGACAACGGCAATTGCAGCGCCATCGGCGCCCAGGCCGACAACAAGAAGGAAGCCATCGCCAACTGGAACGCCAGCCGCTGAGCACATCATGAATATCTCGCCTTATCTGCTGACGCCGCTGCTGCTGGTGTTGTCCAATGTATTCATGACCTTCGCCTGGTATGCCCACCTGAAGGACATGTCGTCCAAGCCCTGGTGGCTGGCCGCATTGGCCAGCTGGGGCATCGCCTTGTTCGAGTATTTGCTGCAGGTGCCGGCCAACCGCGCCGGCTACGGCACGATGACGCTGTCGCAGCTGAAGATCATTCAGGAAGTGATATCGCTGTCGGTGTTCATACCGTTCGCGGTGTTCTACATGAACCAGCCCTTCCGCTGGGATTACGTCTGGGCCGGACTATGCCTGGTGGGCGCGGTCTACTTCATGTTCCGCGGCTAAAGCCGGCTACTGGTTGGCGCGCACCCAGCGGTGCCATTGGGAGAACAGCTCCGGATTGAGCGCGGCGATGGCGGAACGCTTCCAGATCACATCGCTCCAGTAATCGTCGCTGTTGAGGCTGGCGATCTGGCCGCCGGCCTCTTCCAGGATCACCGCCCCGGCGGCGTAATCCCACAGCCGCTGACCGCCATGAAGATAAAGATCGTAGCGGCCGGCCGCCAGATAACACCAGTCCAGCGTGCTGGAGCCCAGATTGCGCAGGCTGCCGCAGGGGCAGGTGCTGCCGATGCGCGCGGCCAGCTTGCCGGAGCGCAGGTATTTGACTTCGACGCTGGCGATGGCGTCGCACATGGTGTTGACCACGGTTTTCAGCGGCAGGCGCTGGCCGTTCAGATAAGCGCCCTCGCCGCGGCTGGCGTAGAACATTTCCTGGGATACCGGATTGTAGATCACGCCCAGCCGGCTCTTGCCGCCCACCATCAGGCCGACGGAAATGGCGAAATACGGCAGGCCGTTGACGAAGTTGGTGGTGCCATCTATCGGGTCCACCACCCATAGGCCATCCTGATTTTCCGCCCACAGCCGGTCCTGCTCGGCCAATTCCATCTCCTCGCCCAGCACCGGGTGCGGCAGGATGCGGGGCAAGGCGGCCTGCAAAGCCTGCTGGCAAGCCATATCGGCCTCGGTGAACAATGTGCCGTCGTCCTTGCGGCTTTTGCCCACGCGCAAAAAGCGCGGCATCACCTCGTCGCGCGCCACTTCCCTGAGCACCTGCATCACCTGTTCCAGCACCTGCATCCGTTTTCCCCCAAGGCCGCTACAATCCCATTTGCTGCAATTGCAGCAAACAAAGCAAAATACCGATATCAACAGCGACTTTCAATACGTGATGCCCAGGTTTTACATTGACGCCGACCTTAGCGTCGGCCAAACACTGGCCCTGCCGGACACGGTAGTGCGCCATGTGCAGGTGCTGCGGCTCAATGCCGGCGACGCCATCACCCTGTTCAACGGCCGTGGCGGCGAGTACTCGGCCATGCTGGACGCGGTGCTGAAGCGCGATGCCCATTGCCGCATCGAAGGCTTTGACGATGTTTCACGTGAAACACCGATCTGGATGGGTCTGGCTCAAGCCATCTCCGGTGGCGACAAGATGGAGTTCACGCTGCAAAAAGGCGTGGAAATGGGCGTGTCCGCGTTCCAGCCCATCGCCGCGGAGCGTTCCATCGTCAAGCTCTCCGGCGAGCGCGCCGACAAGCGCGTGGCGCGCTGGCAGGAGATCGTGGTTTCCGCCTGCGAGCAATGCGGCCGCAACAGCATTCCTCAAGTATTGCCGATTCTATCGCTGGAGCAATGGCTGAAACGGCTGCCGGACGCCGATGCGCGACTGATCCTGTCGCCGGTCGGCACTCAGCGCCTGGCCGACATCGCCGCCGCGCCGGCGCGCGCCTGGCTGATGGCCGGCCCGGAAGGCGGCTACTCCGCGCGCGAGGAGGCCGCGGCGCTGGATGCCGGCTGGACGCCGCTGAAGCTGGGGCCGCGCATCCTGCGCACCGAAACCGCGGCGCTGGCGGCGGTGGCGGCGATGCAGACGGTGTGGGGGGATTACCGCTAGGCTGAACCGCTTGCGCTTAGAGCCTGTTCACGATCTCGCGAGCAAGAGCGAGACAAGGCGAAAACAAGCGAAAAAGCGGAATGTACACGTGGCACATGAGCATTTTGAGCTTGCACTCACCGTGCGACGTTTCACGAAGCGCAGCAGATCGTGAACAGGTTCTTATAGAAAACGCAGCGGATCGATCTTCCACTTGTCCGGCGACTCGTGCTTGACGATGCGATCGCCGCCGCCGAAGCCCATGCCGCGCCCCAGATCCACCAGTTCCGGTGGGATATAGACATTGCTCTTGGTGCTGAAGAACACCTTCACCTTGGGCGAGATCAGATTGCTCTCGTTTTGCTCCACCACCACGCCCAGGCGGCCGCTCTCCAACCGCACCAGGGTGCCCACCGGGTAAATGCCTATGCTGCGCATGAAGGCCTGCACCAGCTGCGGGTTGAAATGGAATTTGGACCACTCATAGATCTTGCGCAGCGCGTCGGTGGGCGCCATGCCCTTGTGGTAGCAGCGATCCGAGGTCAGCGCGTCATAGACATCGACGATGGCCGCCATCTGCCCCAGCTGCGAGATTTCCTCGCCCTTGAGTCCGGCCGGATAGCCGCTGCCGTCGTGGCGCTCGTGATGCTGCGCGGCCACCAGCACCGCGGTTTCTGAAATGCCGGTGGTTTGCAGCAGAATCTGCTTGCTCTCCACCACATGGCATTTCATCACCGCGAATTCCTGCTCGGTCAATTTGCCCGGCTTGTTGAGGATGCGGTCCGGAATCTTCATCTTGCCGATATCGTGCAACATGCCGCCGATGCCGGCATGGTGTATCACTTCCTTGCTCATCCCCATCGCATTGCAGAAGCTGACCATCAGCGCGCCCACGCTGACCGAATGCTGGAAGGTGTAATTGTCCTTGTCCTTGATCCGACACAGCGACAGCAACGCTCCGCCGTTGCGCAGGATGGACGAGGTCATCTTGGACACCGACGGCTCCACCATTTCCAGCTCCACCTGCTTGCCCAGCCGCACATCCTTGAGAATGCCCTGGATGATCAGGTTGGCCTCGCTATGTATCATTTGCGCGCGGCCAAACTCGGCGCCGGCCTCCACCTGCCGTTCCAGTATGCTTTTATGGCTGCCGAATTCGCGGATCTGCTCTTCCAGCTGCTTTTTCACCTCGGTGGCGGTGGGCGCGGAAGGCAGATCCAGACCCTTGCGGGTATCGATATACACCTCGTGAATGCCGGAATCGGCGATCTTGTGGATCTCCTCCTCGTTCTTGATCAAGAAACGCTTGAGCAGGAACGGGTGCGACATCCAGTCGCAATTCAAGTCATGGATATACATCCCCACCTTGAGATCGGCCACCTCTATGCACTTGATCATTCTGTGCTCTTTTCCTGCCGCGCCAGCGCGCGGCCATGTCTCCGCCGTTCGATCAACCCGCCAGCGCGGGGCGTCTCTTTCAGAATCAGCCCGGCCACCGCCATTTGCAAGTTGATCCGTCAGCCGGTTCGCAAATAAAGATAAACGCGCGGCCGGGCGCATTGAGCGCGATTCGGCCGCAAAGCCAGCTAAATAGCGCAGTCCGGCACCGGCTGTCACGCGGCTGTAAATATTGCCGCGCCGCCGGTTGTGGCGCGGCTTCCACGCGCCGGCGCGGACAAGGCCGGCTTTTAGCGCGTCGGCATGGACCGCCCGGGGTCAATGGCTTTAATGTCTATAAATAAGGGCAAGACGCCGGGCCTCGCCTCCGCTCGAGCGTCGCCGTGGCAGCGCGCCAGATAACAGGTTTCGCAAAGGCTTTGGGGAAGAAGCATGGAAAAACAGAATTGGGGCCATCTGAGCACCCGCATCATCGTGGTGGCCGCGGCCGCCATTGCCGTCGGCTTCGCCGTCATGATCGGCCTGATCGCCTGGCAGAGTTACAACTCGGCGGTGGACCAGGGCTATAAGCTGGCCTCGGAGCAAGCCAGCAGCTATGCCAAGGACGCGGAAAGCGATTTCGCGCGCAATTTCACCATCCCGCGCCACCTCGCCGACGCGGTGCAGGGCATACAGCGCGTCGCGCACCCGGACCGCAAGCTCGCCGACAATATGATCCAGCAGCTGCTGGACAATGCGCCGCAATCCGTGGGCCTGTGGATGCTGTGGGAGCCCAATGCCTTCGACGGCAACGACAACGCCTTCCGCCTGGATTGGCCGCGCCACGATCCCACCGGCCGCTATCAGCCCTATGTCACCAAGAACGACAAGGGCAAGGCGCAGATGGACGTGATGATGTCGGCGGACCGGGTCAAGGAGTTTCCCAAATTCAAGGAACACCCGGACAGCTACCAGCCGGACTACGAAAAACCGGGCTGGGGTGATTTCTATTACGTGCCCAAGCAGCGTGGCCGCGACACCATCACCGAGCCCTACCCCTACGAGGTGCAGAACCGCAAGATTCTGGAGAGCTCGCTGGCGGTGGTGATGAAGGATGCCGCCGGCAAGATGCTGGGCGTGTCCGCCACCGATATCGCGCTGGACGATCTGCAGAAAAAGTTCGGCCAGATCCGGCTGTATGAAACCGGCTACGTCAGCATGCTGTCCGAAGGCGGCCTCTATGTGGTCAATCCCGATCCGGCGCAGCTGGGCAAGCCCGCGGCCAAGGACGGCCCGCTGGCGCCCTATCTGGCCAAGATCAAGCAGGGCGAGGACTTCGTCTACGAGGCCGGTGGCTTCACTCATTTCTTCCACTCGGTGAAAGTGGCCAATACCGGCCAGTTCTGGACCTTGGGCGTCAGCATTCCCACCGCCGCCATCACCGCCGACGCACGCCGGCAAAGCCTGACCGCGGTGTTGATAGGCGTGGTGGCGCTGGCGCTGATCCTGCTGGTGCTGGCCGGCGTGGTGCGCGCGCTGACCCGACCACTGAACCACCTGGCCGCCACCATGGAGCAGCTGGCTTCCGGCAAGGGCGACCTGACGATACGCATCCCCATCCGCAACCGCGACGAAATCGGCCGCACCGCCGACGCCTTCAATCGCTTCATCGCCAGCCTGCGCGATATGTTCGTCGACGTGCGCGAGCAAAGCCAGGCGGTCACCGCGGCGGCGGTCTCGCTGCAGGAATCGGCGCGGCAGGTGGAAAGCGCCTCCGCCTCGCAGTCGGACGCCGCCAGCGCCACCGCCGCCGGCGTGGAACAAGTCACCGTCAGCGTGCAGCACATCGCCAACACCTCGCAGCAGGCCGAGGACACCGCGCGCGAAACCGGCGCGCTGACCGAGCGCAGCGTCGCCACCGTCAATCAGGTCACCGCCGAGATCCAGCGCATGACCAGCAATATGCAGGCGCTGGCGGAGCGGGTGAACGGCCTGGGCGCGCGTTCGGCCGAGGTCAGCACCATCGTCAACGTGATCAAGGACATCGCCGACCAGACCAATCTGTTGGCGCTGAACGCGGCGATAGAAGCGGCGCGCGCCGGCGAGCTGGGCCGCGGCTTCGCGGTGGTGGCGGACGAGGTGCGCAATCTGGCCGGCCGCACCGCCGAGGCCACGGTGGAAATCAGCCGCATCGTCAACGCCATCGGCCAGGAAACCCGCGACGCGGTCAGCGATGTGCAGAAGAGCACCCAGTTGGTGGGCAATAGCGTCGCCATCGCCGAGGACGCCAACCAGGCGATGCAGACCGTGCTGGACCGCAGCCACGGCCTGGTGGGCAGCATCGTCGACATCGCCGCCTCCACCCGCGAGCAATCCGCCGCCAGCCTGGAAATCGCCCAGAACGTGGAGCGCATCAGCAGCATGGCGCAGAGCAATAGCGAAGTGGTGCGCCAGGTGGCGTCCTCGGTCAGCCATCTGCGCGAATTGTCGGCGCGGCTGGAGGCGCTGGTGGGCGATTTCCGCACTTGAACCCCGGGCCATGAAAGGACGACCCTGATGACGGCAATCGACTGGTGGCCATTCATCGCCGCCTCGCTGCTGCTGGTGGTGACGCCGGGAGCCGGCACCCTGTCGATACTCGGCGCGCTGAGCGGCGGCGGCTTGCGCGCTGGCTACGCGGCCCAGGCCGGGCTGCTGGCCGGCGATCTGATCCTGATCGCGCTGGCCGGCGGCGGCGTGGCGGCCTTGCTGGCCGCTCACCCCGGCTGGTTCGAACTGCTGCGCTACGCCGGCGCGCTGTACCTGGCCTGGCTGGGCGCTAAGCTGCTGCTGGCCCGTGGCGACAGCGCCACGGCGGCCGCGCCAGCGCAGCGCGGCGCCGGCGCCTGTTTCCGCCGCTCGCTATTGATCACCCTGGCCAATCCCAAGGCCATTCTGTTCTTCATGGCCTTCTTTCCGCAGTTCCTGGACGCCGGCCACGCCGGCGCCGCCGGTTTCGCTCAGCTGGCCGTGGTGTTCTGCCTGATCAATATGCTCTACCTGGCGCTGCTGGTGTGGCTGGCCGGCCATCTGCGCCGCCGCGCGTTCGCCCCTGGCGGCCGTCTGCTTCTGAACCGCCTGTTGGGCATCTGTTTTCTGGGGCTGGGCATCAAGTACGCGCTGCGCTGAGCGCCGCCCAAGGCACGCCGCGGGCGCGGAAGTGTCCCTTTTCTGCCATCAATTTCGATAAATGCGACACGGGTCTTACCGCCGCGCCGGAATTGGGATTACAATCCCGCAATTTTGTTCGGACCGCAGGCAATGACCCACGCAGCAGCTCTTCCCGCACGACGCACCGCCCGCCACGGCGGCGACTTGGCGTTGGCTCGAGGCCTTGCCGTTCCCGAACCCCAGCGCAGTAAGAAAACAAGCTCCTGATCCCAGGGGCTTTTTTTTTATCCGCGACTCATAAAGCCACTATTGAAAGGACGCGACCATGGCCAACCCCCTCTACCGCAAACACATCATTTCCATACCGGACTTCAGCCGCGAGGAACTGGAGCTGGTGGTGGCCACGGCCGGCAAGCTGAAGCAGCAGCCGCGCAACGATCTGCTGAAGGACAAGCTGGTGGGCAGCTGTTTCTTCGAACCGTCCACCCGCACCCGGCTGTCGTTTGAAACCGCGGTGCAACGGCTGGGCGGCAGCGTCATCGGCTTCGCCGACGGCGGCAACACCAGCGCCAAGAAGGGCGAAACCCTGGCCGACTCGATCAAGATCATCGCGTCCTACACCGACGCGGTGGTGATGCGTCATCCCAAGGAGGGCGCGGCGCGGCTGGCCAGCGAATTCTCCGCCGTGCCCATCATCAACGGCGGCGACGGCTCCAACCAGCACCCGACCCAAACCCTGCTGGACCTGTTCACCATCCGCGAAACCCAGGGCACGCTGGAAAACCTGACCGTGGCCTTCGTCGGCGACCTCAAGTACGGCCGCACCGTGCACTCGCTGACCCAGGCGCTGTCGCTGTTCGGCGCGCGCTTCTACTTCGTCGCGCCGGAACAGCTGGCGATGCCGGACTACATCTGCGAGGAACTGGACGAAAAAGGCATCCAGTACACCGTGGTCGGCAGCCTGGACGATGTGATTCCGCAAGTGGACGTGCTGTACATGACCCGGGTGCAGCGCGAGCGCTTCGACGAGGCCGAATTCAAGAAGATCCAGGGCAAGTTCGTGCTGCGCGCCGACATGCTGCACAGCGCCCGCACCAATATGAAGATACTGCACCCGCTGCCGCGCGTGGACGAGATCGAAACCAGCGTGGACGCCACGCCGCACGCTTATTACTTCGAACAGGCCAAGAACGGGGTCTACGCGCGCCAGGCGCTGCTGTCGCTGGTGTTGAACGAGACCGTCTGATTCAGGAAAAGGAAAACCATCATGCAATACACCCGCACCGTAGAAGCGCTGAAGCAAGGCACCGTCATCGACCACATCCCGGCCGGCCAGGGCCTGACCATCCTGCGCCTGTTCAAGCTCAGCGAAACCGGCGAGCGCGTCACCGTGGGGCTGAACCTGTCCAGCCGCCACATGGGCGCCAAGGACATCATCAAGGTGGAGAACATCGCGCTGTCGGAGGAGCAGGCCAACGAGCTGGCGCTGTTCGCGCCGCAGGCCACCGTCAACGTGATCGACAATTTCGAAGTGGTGAAGAAACACAAGCTGGCGCTGCCGGACACCATCGAAGGCATCTTCTCCTGCCCCAACTCCAACTGCATTTCGCATAATGAGCCGGTGACCAGCTTTTTCTATGTCAAACCCCAGGCGCGCGACACAAAAATGAAATGCAAGTATTGCGAAAAGGTGTTCAGTAGGGATATCGTTGCAGAGGTGCGCTAAGTCGTACAAGGGTGAATAGAGAAATATCAAGAAAACACTGCATTCGACAGTGGTAAAAAGCACGAGCAAGCGCCGCAGTCATCTGCGGCGCTTCTCATTTCCGCACTGGACGACCCGATGCCCCGCCCGGCCGCCTTGCTTCGCCAGCTCCACCTCCCCGACCTGCCCGCCGCCGTGCTCATCGGCCTGTTGGGCGCCGCCGCCGTATCCGGCTTCCACTTGGCGCTGAACGCACTGGAACACCTGCTCACCGGCATGAGCGGCAGCCTGGTCGGCATCGCCCGCCAACTGCCCGCCTGGCAACGCGCCGCCCTGCCCGCCGTCGGCGGCCTGCTGGCCGGCTTGGTATTGCAACACGGCCTGCGGCTGGCGCGCGGCTCGGCCGGCGGCGACTACCTGGAAGCGGTGCGCGTCGGCGACGGCCGCCTGGGCCTGCGTACCGTGCTGATCAAATGCCTGTCCTCGCTGTTCACCGTCGCCTCCGGCGGCTCCATCGGGCGTGAGGGCGCCATGGTGTCGCTGGCCGCGCTGGGCGGCTCGCTGCTGGCGCGGCGGCAGCGCCTCTCCTTGCCGCGCCGCCGCCTGCTGGTGGCTTGCGGCATCGCCGCCGGCTGGTCCGCCGCTTACCACGCGCCGCTGGCCGGCGTCTTGTTCGTCTGCCAAGTGGTACGGCCGCGCCGGCGCTGGCGCGGCCTGCCGCCGCTGATCGTCGCCTCCGCCGTCGCCAGCCTGGCCTCCGGCGCCTGGTTCAAGCTGCCGGCGATCTACCACGTTCCGCCGCTGCCGGCGCTGACAACGACGGCCCTGCTGGCCTATTGTCTGGTGGCCTGCGCGCTGGGCCTGCTCGCGCCGTGGTTTCTGCAAGCGATGAACGCCGCGCGGCGCGCCTTCGCCGCCATCGGCCTGGCCTTGCCGGCGCGCATGGCGCTGGGGGGATTGATCGTGGGAAGCCTGGCCTGGTTCTGGCCGGAAATGTGGGGCAACGGCTATAGCACGGTGTCCGCGCTGCTGACCGCCGCGCCACTGTGGCAGACCTTGCTGGCCCTGCTGCTTTGCAAGCTGCTGGCCACCGCGGCCACCAGCGGCTCCGGCGCCGTGGGCGGAATCTTCACGCCCATGCTGTTTGTCGGCGCCGCCGGAGGCGCCTTGATCGGCCTATCGCTGAACGCGCTGTGGCCCGGCGCGGCGCCGCTGGCCGGCGTCATCGTCACCGGCATGGCGGCTTTTTTGGCCGCCACCGCGCAAGCGCCGTGGCTGGCCGTGGTCATGATGCTGGAGATGACCGCCAGCTTCGGCCTGACCGCACCCTTGCTGCTGGCCTCCTGGCTGGCTGCGCGCCTCAGCCGCCGCTTGCTGGGCGGCCGGGCGCTATATGACGGTCGTTAGAACCTGTTTACGATCTACGCCTCCTCGCAAGGCCGCCTCGCGTGACCGTGAACCGGCTTATGGCGTCGCCGGGCCCTCGCTGGCGCCATCGATGAAACGTTGCAAGAACACCAGGTCCAGCCAGCGGCCGAACTTGAACCCCACCTGCGGCAGCATGCCCACTTGCTGGAAGCCCAATTTTTCATGGAAGCGGATCGAACCCTCATTGGCGGCGTCCACCGCGCCCACCATGGTGTGCTTGCCCAAGGCCTTGGCGCGCGGGAACAAGGCCTGCACCAAGGCGGTGCCTATGCCCTTGCCGCGGGCATCGGCCGACAGGTGCACGCTGTGTTCCACGGTAAAGCGGTAGCCCGGCTTGACGCGGAAATCGCCAAAGCTGGAAAAGCCCAGGATCTTGCCGCCCTCTTCGGCCAGCAGCACCGGGTAGCCGGCGGCGGCGCGGTCCTGGAACCACACGGCGAATTCGCCGGCGGACAGCGGATCGTCGTTGTAGATGGCGGTGGTGGTGGCGATGACCTCGTTGTAGATGTCGAGAATCGCCGCCAGGTCTTCCAGCGTGGCGTCACGGATAATCATGTTCTGTCCCTTGCGAATATGGCTTGTTGTACGGATCGCTGGCGCATGCGCCGGCGCTGATCCTTGGAATGCAAACAGTGTACCAGCAGCCGTGTCAGGCGGCAGCCGCCGGCTTTTTACGCGGGCTGCGCTTCTTGCGCACCGGCGCTTCCGGTGTCGTTTCGGGCTCGGGCGGCGCGGACACGGCGGCGGCGGGCGCCGGTTCGCCGTCCTGCTTGAGCCGGATTTCACAATGCAGCTTGGAGCCGTTGCGGCTTTCCTGCACCGTCAGGAAATCCAGCTTCTTCACCATTTGCGATAGCCGGGAATGACCATAAACACGCGGGTCGAACGAGGGGTCGTTCTTGGCCAGATAAGTACCCACCACCGATAACTCGGCCCAGCCGCTGTCGCGCGCCACCGCCTCGATCGCATTGGTGAACATGTCCTGCAGCGGGTGGCGCTCCTTCTCCGGCTGCGGCTTGGCGCGGCTGCGGGTGCTGCGCGCCTTGGGCCTGTCGCCCGCGCTCTTGGCCGCCGGCTCCGGCCGCAGAATCTCGGTGAACACGAATTTGTCGCAGGCGGCGATGAAGGGCCGCGGCGTCTTGGACTGCTCGCCCAGGCCGATCACCATCAGGCCGGACTCGCGCAGCCGGGTGGCCAGGCGGGTGAAATCGCTGTCGGAGGACACCAGGCAGAAACCATCGAAATTGCCGGTGTAGAGCAGATCCATCGCGTCGATGATCAAGGCGGAGTCGGTGGAGTTCTTGCCCTTGGTGTAGGCGAATTGCTGAATCGGCGAAATCGCGTATTGATGCAGCACTTCCTTCCAGCCCTTCAATTGGCTGGTGGTCCAATCGCCGTAGGCGCGCTTGACCACGGCGGTGCCGTACTTGGCCACTTCGGCCAGCAGTTCGGCAATCAGCGCCGACTGTGCGTTGTCGGCGTCTATCAATACCGCCAGTTTGCGGTTTTCCATGCTTGATTTCCGTAATGCGACCGAACCATGCTAAAACCGGCGCTCGCCGCTGTCAAAACCGGCAAACGGCGCCGCTAGGGCAGTCCGCCATGCAAGACCTGCTCGACGATGGCGGCAATCCGTCCTTCCCGTTTCATCCGTTCCAGCACGGCGTTGAGTTGCTGGATGAAATCGTCCTGATACGGGTAGCGCTGGGATCCGCGCTTGCTGAAGCCGATATAGGCCTGCTCGCCGTTCAGGCTGACCGCCTCCACCAGTTCGCCGCGCTGACTGGCGCTGATCGCGCCGCGCCGCTGCAAGCGGTCCAGCATATAGTGGATGGACAGCTTGTCGTTCAAATAGCAATCCATGCGTCCATTGATCAGTTTCAACAGATTGCCCCGCGTGTCCGGCGCCTCGTCCAGCTGGATCTCGCCGCGCTGCACCGCTTGCCAGAACACCTTGCCGCCGGGCCGGAAGCCGGTATTGTTGCCAAAGCGCAGACCAAGGAAATCCGCCGGCCAGTGCTGTCGAGGCGTGCGCATCACTTCCGCCCGGCAATACACCACCACCTGCTCCTGCCAGAACGGCGCCGAATAACTCATGTACTCGCGCTCCGGCCGATAATACGGCGGCGACAACGCCATGGCGCGGCCGGCTTCCAGCTCGACCAGGCCGCGCTTCCACGGCACCGGCCGCAACTCGATGCGATAGCCTTCCATGCGCTGCGACGCCGCGCGCAACACCTCGTTGTAAACGCCCACCGCGCGTCCATCCGCCTCGTAGGAATACGGCGGATAACCGTTGTCGGTCAGCACCACGACCTGGCGCGGCGGGACGGTGGCACCCAGCGCCAAGCCGGCCCAGCACAGCAGTAAGCCGCATCGAATCATTTGAATGACATATCCCGTGTCGATAAACACTTTATAGCCGCTGCGCCGCCCGGCGTTGGCACGAGTCTTGCGCTGACACCAGCGTCCATCGTTCCCGCCGCGAGGCCGCTATGAAACTGTTTTCGCGCAACACCGCCGCCGCCACCAGCGAAGTGGTGATGTTCAACTATCGCCGACCGGTGCGCGCGCGCCAGGTGGCGCTGGGCAGCGGCGGCCGGCTATGGCTGATAGAGGCGCTGGACCCCACCCACAACGTCTGGGTATGGCAGGACGAAGCCTGCCAGGCCGAGGCCGCGGTGGACACCGCGCGCCGCCTCAGCCTGATGCTGAACTGACCCATTCTGGTGCATCGGCACCAAGCTGGCGCGATGCGGCAATAAAAAAGCCGCCTCAACGGGCGGCTTGTGCGATGAAGCGTGGCTTGATCATTTCTTGGCGATGTTCTTGCCGAAACTTTCCGCCGCAGCGCGCATCTTGGGCAGCAACACCGGTTCGGCGGCCTTCAGCGTGTCGCCGGCGATGGTGTTGATGATCTGCGGCTGCTGCTTCAGCAGCTTCTGACCGGCGGCGGTCTTGTAGAAGGCGTTGATCTGCTTGAGTTCGTCGGCGCTGAACTGGGCGCTGTAGGCCTTGGCCACGGTCTGCTCGAACTGCTGCTTGGCCGCGCTGGAGCCGAAGTAATCGCTGGCCAGCTTGTGCACGTTCTCGCCGTAGGTCTTGAAGCCTTCCTGCGCTTTCTTCTGCTGGGCTTCGCTCAGCTTGATCTTGTTCTTGACGAAGTATTCCTGCAGCAGCGGCATCGCGCTGGCGGTGGTGCGCTGCGCCAGTTCCGGCAGCATATTGTTCAGGTTCAGCGTGGCGGACAACTCTTTGACGGCGGCGTCCTGAGCGGCGTCGGCGTGCGCCAGCAGCGGCAAGGTCAGCGCCAGGGCGGCCAGGCCGGCTTTGAGCGGGCGTGATGCGAACATGTGGAATCCTTTGGCTTTGAGTTGGAAACAGCTGGCGCCGGCGCTGCCGACGCGGAAACACCGGCAGTGTGACACCGCCGCCGCCGCAGGTCAAAAAAGCCGTGGCGTCGCGCGGCTAGCGCCCGGCTGCCGCGGAAGCCGACGACTGCGGCCCCTGCCAGCCTTGATAAGCGCCGATATTGTCGCGGGTGATCAGCTGCACCGGCACCGTCACCGTGCGCGGCTTGAGCTTGGGATTGGCCAGCAGCTGGCGGCCCAGCTTCACCGCCTCCACGCCCATGGCGTAAGGCGCCTGGCTGGAGGAGGCCACGATCTGGCTATCGCCGCGCAGCGCTTTCTCGATGTCCGGCGAGCCGTCCACGCCGGCTATCATCACTTCCTTGCGCCCGGCGGCGCGCGCCGCCTGTTCCGCGCCCAACGCCTGGCGGTCGTTGCTGGCGAACACGCCGTTGATCGCCGGGTAGCGCAACAGCAGCTGCGTCATCAGCCGCTTGCCGCCCCAGCTGGACGCCAGCCCGCTCTCCTGATGGCTGAGCAGCTGGATCTTGGGAAACGCGGCCAGGCTGCGGCGGCAGCCCGCCACCCGGTCCCAGACCGAGGATACCGGCGGGCCGTTCTGGATCACGAAATTACCCTCGCCATGCATTCGCTCCGCCAGATAGCGGCAGGCCAGCACGCCGGCCTGGACATTGTCCGATTTGACCGTGCCATCGGCGCCGACGGCGTCCACATCCACCGCCACCACCCGCACCCCGGCCTGCTGCGCCTCGCGCACCAACGGCGCCACCGCCTTGCTGTCCGCGGCCACCAACAGGATCAGCTCCACGCGCAGGCGCAGCAGTTGCCGCACCTGTTCCCGCTGCCGCTCCAGGCTGAAATTGGCGGACAGCGTGGTGATCTGGGCCTGGGGATTGAGCGCGCGCGCCTCCTGCAAGGCGCCGCGCGCGACGATCTGATAAAAGGGGTTGTCCAGCGCCCCCACGGAGATGCCGATGCGGCTCGGCGGCGGCGCGGCGCTGGCGGCCCCGGCCAGCAGCGGCCAGCAACAGGCAAGGAATCGGCTCGGTTTCATGGCCACCCGGGATGCTTGAATGCGTGTCACCCCAGTTTAGACCACGCCGCTCCCGCTGCGAAAGCGCGCACAACGCCCGCTCGACGTCTCGCGGGCGGCAGATCGCAAACAGCTACTCAGCGCCTGTTCAAAGTCTCGCGAGCTAGGGCGGGACAAGGCGTTGCGGCGGAGAAAGCGGAATGTACACGTGGTACATGAGCACTGAGCTTGGTTTCAACGCCCATTTCTATCCATCCCGCCGACGCGCAGCAGATCGTAGACAGGTTCTCAGGCCGCCTGGCTCAGGCTGGCCCTGACCCGCTGCGCCAGCAACTCCAGCTGCAGCCAGCCTTCTTCCCACTGGCAGTGGCCGGACTCCACATTGATGTGACCAGCCTGGCGCAGCCAGGCGATGGGCGTGCGCCAGTAGCCGGCCAGCCGCGCCGCGCGCGGCGTCTTGCAGAACGGGTCATTGCTGCTCGCCACCATTCTGGCCGGAAACGGCAAGGGCTGGCGCGGCGTCGGCGCGAAGCCCATCAGCTCGCGCGGCACGAAGGGGCGTTCCACGTCCGCCGGCGCCACCAGCAAGGCGCCGGCAATCCGCTGCGGCTGACGCTGCGCGTAATGCGCCACCGCCACGCAGCCCAGGCTGTGGGCGATGACGATGACCGGCTTGCGCGCCAGCGCCAGCGCCCGATCCAGGCCTTGCAGCCAATCCTCCAGCTGCGGCGCGTCCCAATCGCCGGTCTCCACCCGCGTAGCGCCCAGCCGCCGCTGCCAATGGCTTTGCCAGTGCCGTGGGCCGGAGTTGCGCCAGCCGGGCTGAATGATCAAGTCGAAATCGGCCAGCGAAGGTTCCATCGCTCAGCTCCTCAAAGGTTGAGTTCGCACTGTAGGCCGACTTTGATATTTCTGGAAATGATATCGAACAAGATGTTTATTCCGTATATCTATAAAAAGACCTGCTTCATATAGATTTATTTGGAATTTAAAGATGAAAAACAATCACTTCTGGCGCTAAAACATTTCTGATTAGATGCAAGCATCGTTCGCTTTCCCGGGAAACCGCCATGCCTCGCCTCACCCTTCGTCACGCCCTGCTGTCCCTATCCTTGCTGAGCGCCGCCGCGCCATTGCTGGCCGCCGAGCTGCTCAATGTCTCCTACGACCCCACTCGCGAGCTGTATCAGGACATCAACAAGGCCTTCGCCGAGCAATGGAAGAAACAGGGCGGCGACGTCGCCATCAAGCAATCGCACGGCGGCTCCGGCAAGCAATCGCTGGCGATCCAGCACGGCCTGGAAGCCGATGTCGCGACACTGGCGCTGGCCTACGACATCGACGTGCTGGCGGACCAGGGCCTGCTGCCCAAGAACTGGCAAAGCCGATTGCCGGACAATAGCTCGCCCTACACCTCCACCATCGTGTTCCTGGTGCGCAAGGGCAATCCCAAGGGCATCCGCGACTGGGGCGATCTGATCAAGCCCGGCATCCAGGTGATCACGCCCAATCCCAAGACCTCCGGCGGCGCGCGCTGGAACTACCTGGCGGCCTGGGGCTACGCGCTGAAACAGCCCGGCGGCAACGAGGCCAAGGCCCGCGCCTATGTAGGCGAGCTGTACAAGCATGTGCCGGTGTTGGACACCGGCGCGCGCGGCGCGACGCTGACCTTCGCCCAGCGCGGACTGGGCGACGTGCTGCTGGCCTGGGAAAACGAAGCGGTGCTGGCCGTGAAGGAGTTGGGACCGGACAAATTCGACATCGTCACCCCCTCGCTGTCCATCCTGGCCGAGCCGCCGGTGGCGGTGGTGGACAAGGTGGCCGACAAGAAGGGCAATCGCAAGCTGGCCGAGGCTTATCTGAAGTTCCTGTACACCCCGCAGGGCCAGACCATCGCGGCGCAGAACTACTACCGCCCGCGCGACGCCAAGATCGCCGCGCAATACGCCGGCCAGTTCCCCAAGGTCAAGCTGTTCACGCTGAAAGACACTTTCGGCGACTGGCGCGGCGCCCAGCGCAAGCACTTCGCCGACGGCGGCGTGTTCGATCAGCTAATCGCCAAGAAATAGCGCGCCCCTCAATGCGAACAGCCCGGCAACGCCGGGCTGTTGTGCTTGCGGGAACCGCGGATCAGGCCGCCTGGCTTTCGCGCCAGGTCAGCCATACCCGCATATCGAATTCCAGCTGGTGATAGTCCGGCTCCATATGGCAGCACAGTTGGTAGAAGGCCTTGTTGTGGTCCTTCTCCTTCAGATGAGCCAACTCATGCACCACGATCATGCGCAAGAACGGCAGCGGCGCGTCGCGGAACAAGGCGGCGACGCGGATTTCGTTCTTGGTCTTCAGCTTGCCGCCCTGCACCCGCGACACAAAGGTATTGGTGCCCAGCGTGCCCTTGACCGGGTGCTGCTGGTTGTCATACATCACCTTGGCCGGCAAGGCCGCGTTTTTCAGATAGCGCTGCTTGAGCTCGGACACGTACTGGTACAGCGCCTTGTCGGTCTGCACCTCATGGGGGTCCGGATACCTGCGCGCCAGCCAGGCGCCCAGCTGGCCGGAGTCCAGCAGCGCCTGCACCTGACCGAGCAAGGCGGCGGGGTAGTGCTGCAAATAATTGAGAGTCGGCATCACGCCATTGTAAAACGATGCGGCGGCCAGGTGTTGCGGCGGCGCAAACCGGCGCTACAACAAGCGGGACGGATCATCCCACTGATAGCTGAGCGCCAGCGCGCGGCTGCCGGCCGCGGTGTCCACCTCGCGCGGCGTCGACGCCACGCCTCCCAGCGAGCGGTAAAAACCGCAGGCGGCGTGATTCGCCTGGTACACCCACAGATACAACGGCCTGCCCGGCGCGACGCGCAGCGCCTCCGCGGCGGCGGCGGCCATCAGCGCCCGCCCCACGCCGCGCCCCTGCTGCCCCGGCAGCACATGCAGATTGTCCAGGTAAACGCCGCGCTCCGGCGCCTCGTCCGGCAGTAGACAGACGAAACCCACCGACTCGCCGTACCACAAGGCCAGCCGCACCCACGGCGGCGACGCCGCGGCGAAGCGCTGGCGCCACAGCGTCAGGCGTTCGTCCCAGGCGCGCTGGTCCAGGTATTCATCCGGCAGGATGCCGCGATAATGCTGCTGCCAGCTGGCGACATGCAGAGCGGCGATCCGCTCGACATCACGAGCATCGGCCGCGCGCAACAACAGCCTCTTGGTCATGTTCACTCCCCTGTCACGGTGGTTCCACGCCAACGGCCCGACTGGCTCTGGTCACGACCGCCGGCAATCGAGACAATGCCGATTCCTCCACCTTACTCCAGGAAGGTCCTGTATGCATGTCGTGATTTTCCGCGCCGCCACGCGGCAACTCGATGCCGAATACTTCGCCGTGGCGCAGCAAATGCGCCAACTGGCGCTGGAGCGTTTCGGCTGTCTCGCCTTTGTCTCCGCCAGCGAGGACGGCCAGGAAATCGCGCTGTCCTACTGGCCGGACGCCGACAGCATCCGCGCCTGGAAGGCGCACGCCGATCACCTGTTGGCGCAGCAACTGGGACGCGAGCGCTGGTATCGACAGTACCGGGTGGAAGTTGCGCGCATCGAACGCAGTTATGAATGGGAGCCCACGCCATGATGTATACGCCGGACGCATTCTCGGGCCGCCTGGCCGCGCTGCCGGAACTATTGGCCGCCCATCCCTTCGCCACCCTGATCACCCCGCAGACCGACGGCGAGCCGTGGATCAGCCACTTGGTGCTGCTGGCCGATCCCGAACAGCCGGACTGCCTGCTCGGCCACCTGGCGCGCGCCAACCCGCACAGCCAGGCGCTGCTGCGCGGCCGCAGCGTCGCATTGTTTCACGGGGAACATGGCTATGTGTCGCCGGCCTGGTACGCCGCCGGTGGCGCCCAGGTGCCCACCTGGAACTACCGGGTCGCGCATGCTCACGGCGTGGCGGAAGAAATGGAAGGCACGGCCCTGCTGCGGCAGCTGGAACGGCAGGTGCGCCGGTTCGAAGGCGAATCCGGCTGGCGGCTGCCAAGCGAAAACGCGGCCATCCAGGCGATGCAGCGCGCCATCGTCGGTTTCCGGCTGCGGGTGGAACGCTGGGATCTCAAGGAAAAACTGAGCCAGAACCGCAGCGCGGCGGACCAGGACGGCGCGGTCGCGGCTCTGGAACGCATCGGGGGCGATGACGGCGCCTTGGCGCGCGCAATGCGCGCCGCGCGGCGCGACTAGCGCCTTTTTATCCGCGGCGGCGGATTCTTTAGCCGCTTTTTACACGTCGAGGCCTAGTATGCGAATGTCTTTTCACCGCGAGGCCTTGCCGATGAGCACCCGCAAATCCGCCATCCGCGCGCAGCCGGCGCGCGGCATCCCCGACTATCTGCCGGATGAAGACGCGGCGCCGCTGGCGCTGCGCCGCTATATTCTCAACGCCCGCTTCCCGCACGAAGAGCGCGAGACAGCCGCGCGCGGCTGGCGCGCCTCCTTGCGTGCCTGGTGGCGGCAAGTGAGCGCGCAACGATGAGCCGCTGTGTCCACACCCTGCGCCACCACCGTGTATTGAGCGCCCATGCCCAGGCCCGCCATCAACGCATGCCCTGGCTCAAGCGCAAGGCGCGCTTGCCGCGCGCGGCGCAAGCCGGCTGGCTGACGCGCTTGCGCGCCTGGCTGTGCGGCTGAGAACCTGTTTACGATCTGCTAGGCGTCGACGATACGGCCTTGCACAGGCGCTGCGCGTCTTATTTGAGGCGCAGCGGCTCCACCAGCACATTGCTGGTTTCGTCGGCCAGCCAGAGTTGGCCGTCCTGGATGGTGGCGCTCAGCTGCATGCTGCGCTGGCAAATGGCGACCAACTCAGCCAGCGTGGCCGGTTCGACGCGGAACACGCTGAGCTTGTCCAGGCGCGCCAGCTTGTTCTCCAGCTGCGGCCACCATACTTCGCTGGCGCGGCCGCCATAGCTGTACAACACCACTTTATCGGCGCGGCTGCAGGCCTTTTTCAGCCGTTTCTCATCCGGCTCGCCCAGTTCCACCCACAGCTCGATGTCTTCGGCGTAACTCTTCTGCCACAACTCGGGCTCGTCGTCGGCGCTCAGGCCGCGGCTGAACTGCAGGGTTTCGCTGGCGTTGAGCGCGAAGGCGGCCAGGCGCAGCATCATGCGTTCCACGGTTTCGGACGGGTGCTGGGCCAGCGTCAGCTGATGACTGGCGTAATAGCCGCGATCCATGTCGGACACGGCGAGATTGGCTTTGTAAATGGTGGCGGACAGGGCCATGCGGAAACCGGCTTTGCGAAAAAAGAAGCTATTGTACGGGTCAGCCGGCTTTTGCGCGCAATCATCGCGGATGGCAGGCGCCGCGCTGTCTCAGAACCTGTTCAAAGTCTGCTGCGCTTCAGCGATACGGCGTTAAAAACGAGCTCAAAATGCTCATGTACCACTTGTACATTCCGCTTTTTCGCTCGTTTTCGCCTTGTCTCGCCCTTGCTCGCGAGACTTTGAACAGGCTCTCAGGGCGATGGCTGGCTGGAGCAATCCAAGGGCTCGCCGCGCCAGGTGATGCTGGCCTCGCGCCCCTTGATCCACAACTCCAGGCCCGGCGCCGCATAGCGCGCGCCGCTGCCGCTCAGGCCCTGGTGCAGAATGGCGGTGGAACCGTTGTATTCCAGTTTCACCGTGGGCGGATGAGTGCGGTAGAACGTTGCCAACACGGTGCGGGTGGCATTGCCCTTGCAGACATAGCGCAGCGGCGTCAGCGCCGGCGCCAGGCCCCAGGCCGCCTGCAGCTGGGTGATGCGCATGATGTAGACGTCGCCCAGGCACATATGCATGTCCTCGGTCTTGACGCAGTCCTTCAGGCTTTTCACCCAGCGGCGCTGCTCGGCGATCAGCTTGGACTCGGCGCCCGGCCGGCCCTGCTGCGCCAGCTCCAGCGCCTGGGCGTAGACCTTCTCCAGCCTATTGTCCTGACGGGTCAGGCTGTCGTCCTGGCACACCATGGCTTCCACCGGATTGCCCGGCTTGTCGCAGTTGAAATCGGTGGCCACCGGCGCGCCGGCCTCGGTCGCTTCCTCGGCCGGTTTGCCGCCGTCGGCCACGCGGCCATGTCCGCCGTCGCCGCGGCCGTGGTCGTTCCTGCCGGCGGCCAGCGCCAGCGCCGGACACAATATGATCAAGCCGATCAGCCTATGGGCGGATCCAGGCATACCGATTTCCTCTGAACTGCGTTATCGCCACCCGACTCCGGGCGGCCACATCCAAACAGGCATCCGCCGGCGCCGGCCAGGCACATAGTGCCGCACCGGCGCGAAGCCAACATGATACCAGTTCGCTCATGCGCATTTATTAATAATAAGCGCCGCCGCCGTATCCCGGAGCGGCGCGTGATTCCGCTGGAATGGATATGACAATGCGGCGACAAGTTCCCAAAACGGCCATTTGCCGGTACACTCCGGCCTCCCGCGCGCAAAATTCCAATCTTTGCGCGCCGCGCGCGCTTCATCCGGAAGCGCCCACCGCATACCCCTAACTTTTTCCCGTCAGCCTGGATTGGTTCGCACATACTGCGATAGGCCGTCGCAGGAGCAAACATGTCCACACTCACCTTTGCCGACCTCGGTCTGGCTGAACCGTTGTTGCGCGCCGTCAGCGAAACCGGCTACACCACCCCCACCCCGATCCAGGCGCAGGCCATTCCGCAAGTGCTGCAAGGCGGCGACCTGCTGGCCGCGGCCCAGACCGGCACCGGCAAGACCGCCGGCTTCACCCTGCCGCTGCTGCATCTGCTGATGGGCAAGCCGGCCACCCAGCCGGGCCGCCCGCGCGCGCTGGTGCTGACGCCCACTCGCGAGCTGGCAGCCCAGGTGGAAGAATCGGTGCAGACCTACGGCAAACACCTGCCGCTCAAATCCATGGTGATGTTCGGCGGCGTCAACATCAATCCGCAGACCCGCGCGCTGCGCAAGCCGCTGGACATCCTGGTGGCCACTCCCGGCCGCCTGCTGGACCACGCCGGCCAACGCAATATCGATCTGTCCGGCGTTGAGATCCTGGTGCTGGACGAAGCCGACCGCATGCTGGACATGGGCTTCATCCACGATATCCGCAAAGTGCTGGCGCTGCTGCCGGCCAAGCGCCAGAACCTGCTGTTCTCCGCCACCTTCTCCGACGAGATCAAGGGCCTGGCCGATCGCCTGCTGGACAATCCCAAGCTGGTGGAAGTGGCGCGCCGCAACACCACCAACGAACTGGTGAACCAGAAAGTCCACCTGGTGGACCGCGACCGCAAGACCGAACTGCTGATGCACCTGATCAAGGAGCACAACTGGTTCCAGGCGCTGGTGTTCACCCGCACCAAGCACGGCGCCAACCGTCTGGCGGAAAAACTGGACAAGAGCGGCATCCCCGCCGCCGCGATTCACGGCAACAAGAGTCAGAACGCACGTACCCGCGCCTTGGCTGACTTCAAGAGCGGAGAATTGCAAGTACTGGTGGCCACCGATATCGCCGCGCGCGGCCTGGACATCGACCAATTGCCGCAAGTGGTCAACTTCGAACTGCCCAATGTGCCGGAAGACTATGTGCACCGCATCGGCCGCACCGGCCGCGCCGGCAGCAAGGGCGAGGCGGTGTCCCTGGTGTGCGTCGACGAATTCAACTTCCTGAAAGACATCGAGAAGCTCACCAAGCAGTCGATCGAGCGCTTCAGCGTGCCGGGCTTCGAGGCGGACTTGTCGGTGAAGCCAGAGCCCATCCCGATGGGCGGCGGCAATCGCCGCGGCCAGCCGCAGCGCCAGGGCGGCGGCGGCAAACCGCGCCACCAGCCGGACAGCAAGCCCACCGGCCACGGCCACCGCGCCCCGGCGTCCAAGCCGCGCCAGGGACAAGGTCAGGGACAGGCCAAAAACACAACAGGCGGCCAAACCGGCCAGCGCGCGCAGCAAGGCCAGGGCCAGCGCGGCAAGCCCGCCGCCTCGCGTCCGAGCTCGGCGCTGTTCAGCCCGCCTAAAGGCCGCTAAAACCGCGCGCGGCGCCGCACCCACAGGGCGCGGCCGCCGCCGCGGCCATCCACATCCCTCCCTCCGCCGCGGCTTGTCCGCACCCTCGCCGGCCCCGCGGCGCTGGAAGCGCTTTACGGCGGACGGCAAACCTGCCTACGATTCAGCAACAAACAATATCGAGCGGAAGCTGCCCGCGCCGCGCTTCACGCGGGCGGCACGCATACAGCGCGCACAGATCGAGCAAGGATTCGGGGAATGATGAGACTTCGCAGCTGGCTGCTGGGCAGCCTGGCTGTAGTCCTGCTGGCGGCAGCTCAGCCGCAGGCCGCGCCACGTCTGAAAGTCATCCTGTCCAACCAGGAGTGGCCGCCCTATATGGGCAAGGAACTGCCGTACGACGGCATTTTGTCGCGCTTGGTGAAAGAGGCGTTCGCCCGCGCCAATGTCGACGTGACCTTCCGCTACTATCCCAATAACCGCACGCTGCAATCGGCGCGCAACGGCACCGTGGACGGCAGCTTCGGCTGGGCGCCGACGCCGGAGCGCAAGCAGGATTTATTGTTCACCCAGCCGGTGCTGCATGCGCGCATGGTGTTCTTTCAGCGCCGCAACGCCAGCTTTCCCTGGAGCGACCTGTCCAATCTGCGCAATGCCAGGGTGGGCGTCACCGTAGGGAATTTCTACTCCGACGAATTCAACCAGCAAGTGGCCGCCGGCCGGCTGATTCCGGACGTGGCGCCGGACGACGTCACCAATCTGCGCAAGCTGCTGGCCGGACGCATCGACCTGTTTCCCATCGACCAGGAAGTGGGCCAATATCTGATCGCCCGCAACTTCCCGCCGCGGCTGGCACAGCAATTGGAACCGCAAAGCAAATCGTTCTGGGTGGCGCCGCTGCATGTGGTGATCTGGCGCAAGCATCGCCAGGGTCCGGAGCTGGTGGAGCGTTTCAATCGCGGCCTGAAGGCGCTACAGGACAGCGGCGAGTTTGAACGCCTGGTGGCGGACACCCGCGCCGCCAGCCTGGCTTATCACCGGCCGATCCGGATGCCCTGAACGCGCCGCTTACCCGAGATCGGCGCTGCTGAGCACCACCGGGCGGCTATGGAAATAACCCTGGAACCAGTCGAAACCCAGCTCGCAGCAACGCTCGAACTGCGCGTGGCTGTCCACCTTTTCCGCCAACAGGATGCCGTCGAAACCGTCCAGCTGCGCCTTCAACACTGGCAAGTGCGCGGCGTCCACCGCCGCCACGTCCACCTTGACGATGTCCACCAGCGGCAGCATCGCCATCTGATCGGCCCCCAGGTGGACCACATCGTCCAACGCCAGGCGGAAACCACGGGCGCGCAATTGCGCCATGCGCAGCAGCAATTCGTCGGTGACCGTCACGGTTTCCAGGATTTCCAGCACCAGCCGTTCCGCCGGCAATTGATCCAGGATACGGTCTTGCAGCAAATCGGCGCTGGCATTGATGAAGCCGGGAAACTGCCCCAACACGTCCACATTGCCCAATTCGCCGAAAGCGTTGCGCAACACCTCGGCGCTGGCCAGCAGATCGTCGCGCACCAGGGCGAAATTGGCCGGACTGGAGCGGAACAATAGCTCATAGGCCACCAGTTGCTGCTGACGGTCGACGATGGCCTGGCGGCCGAGATAACGGAAGGAATCGGGCATGCGTCGATATTACAGGATATTGCCGCCGCTGTTGGGCATCTCCTGCCGACGCGCTGAAAGAATATGACAGCTTATGCCTGACCATCGCCGTTAAATGCGGTAAGGTTGCAGATTACCCCGGTCAAGAGAGCCGCCATGTTGCCAACCCGACAAATTCCGCGCGAGGAAATCAAGACCCTGCCGCTGTTCGCCGGCCTGACGCCGGAACAAGTGCGGCTGGCGGAAACGCCGGAGCAGGCCGCCGCCGCGTTGCAGGCGCTGGCCGGCTGCGCGGTGCTGGGTTTCGACACCGAATCGCGCCCGACTTTCCACAAGGGCGAGAAACCCACCGGTCCGCACCTGATCCAGCTAGCCAGCGACGACGGCGCTTGGCTGTTCCCGGTACAGGACGGCCAGTGCGCGCCGGAACTGAAAACCCTGCTGGAAGACCCCAAGCGGCTATTGGTGGGCTTTGAGCTCAGTTCGGACCAGGCGCTGCTACAACAGCGGCTGGGCATCCGCTGCGGCCGGGTGCTGGACCTGGTGGACCACTTTCCCAGCGACGACGCGCGCATCACCGTCGGCGCAGTGCAGGCGGTGGCGCGGCTATTCGGCCAGTACTTCCGCAAATCCAAGAAGCTGTCCACCACCAACTGGTCCAAGCTGCCCTTGAGCCCGGCGCAGCAGGCCTATGCCGGCAACGACGCCTGGGTGGCGCTGCGGGTATACCGCGAGCTGGACGCCCGCGGTGGTTTGCGGCGCGGCGGCTGAAGCCGCGCCGGAACAAACATCAGGGCAGCCGCGTAATGCGGTTCAGCGCCGGCACCGCCACCGGCGACGCGCTGGCGAAATAGCTCTCCAGCACATCCACGTCCACCTTGCCGCCAACCCGGTTGCTGCCCTGGGTCAACACGGTGAAGCCATCGCCGCCGCCGGCGATGAAGTTGTTGACCTGCACCCGGTAGCTTTGCTGCGGATCGATGGCGATGCCGTTGATCTTGATGCTGCCGATATCCACCTTGCTGCCCGCCGGCGCCGACTGGCTCCAGCTATAGCTGAAGCCCTGGGACACTTGCAGGATCTTGGCCCGGGTCGGATCGCTCCACTGCTGTTCCAGCAATTGGTCTATCTGCGCGCCGGTCAAGGTCAGCGTGGTCATCACATTGCCGAAGGGCTGGGTGGTGAACAGTTGATTGTAGGTAACGTTGCCGCCGGCGCCGGGAATGATGTCGGCGCGCACGCCGTCCGGATTCATGAAGGCCACCACCGCGCCCTGGGCGGCGCCGGCCGCCAGTTGCGCGTCGGCCACCACATCGCCCAGCGCGGTTTCGCCGGCCGGCGACGCGCTACGATCCAAGGTGCCCGCCGCCTGGCCCGCCACGCGGTTGGCCACCGGCGCCACCAGGTCCTTGTACAGCTTGATCAGATTGCTGACCGAGGCCAGCGGCGCGATGTCCTGGCTCACCACCCGGTTCTGCGCCTGTATCGTGCCGGGCTTGATGTCGCGGGTGGCCGGGTCCAGCACGAAGTCGATCTCGGTGAACAACTGGCCGTAGTTCTTGGCACTGGTCACCTGGCGACCGTCGATCACGCAGTTGTAAGCCTGGTGGGTGTGGCCGGTGACCACCAGCTTCACCGCCTTGTCCAGCTTCTTGACGATGTCGACAATCGCGCCGGACACGCCGTTGCAATCATTGAAGCCGCCGCTCTGGTAGCCGCCCTCGTGCACCACCACCACCACGGCTGAAACGCCCTGCCGTTTCAGCTGCGGGATCAGCTGGTTCACCGTGGCCGCCTCATCCTGGAAGCTCAAGCCCTTGATGCCGTCCGGCGACACGATCTCCGGCGTGCCCTTCAGCGTCATGCCGATGAAGGCTACCGGGATGCCGCCGAACTTCTTGATCTCGTAAGCCGGCAGCAGCGTGCCGCCATCGCTTTTTTTGACGTTGGCGGCCAGGAATTTGAATTTGGCGCCAACGAACTTGCCGTTCTGGCAGGAGGTGGTGGGCGCGTCGGCCTTGCAGCCGCCGTTCTGCATGCGCAGCAGTTCCTGCTGGCCGTCGTCGAACTCGTGGTTGCCGACGGCGTTGAGGTCCAGGCCCAGCAGGTTCATCGCCTCGATGGTGGGTTCGTCGTGAAACAGGCCGGACACCAGCGGGCTGGCGCCGATCAGATCGCCAGCCGACACCACCACGCTATTGGGCGACTTGGCGCGCAGCGCCTGCACCCAGGCCGCCAGGTAATCGACGCCGCCGGCGTTGACCTTGATGGTCTTGCCCGGGTTGGCCGGGTCCGGCACCGTCAATTGGCCGGGCATTTCCAGATTGCCGTGGAAATCGTTGAAGGCGATCATCTTCACCGCCACCGGTTGCCGCGACACGCCGGAATTCTGGTCGCCGGGCGCCCAGCCGCCGGAACCGGAGGAACAACCGAACAGCGCCAGGCTCAAGGCCAGGCACAAGCTTGCAGTCTTCAGTTTCACGAAACCCATCCTTAGTCTTGTATGCCGCCGCGACCCGCCGGCCGCCAGCGATGGAGGAGACGCCGCGCCCACTGCCATGGACATCGAGCGGCGTTCCGATCGCGCGCACTATAGCAAACAAAAATGACAAAGAATTAAAACTTTCGTGATACGAAGCAAACTGACTCACCGCCCTCAATCGGCGCGCGGCTGCGCCTGCAACGCCGCCAGCGCGTCGGGGGTGTTGAGATTGGGAAAAGCGTAGTCGAACTCGACTTCGACATGATCCAGGCCGGCCAGCCAGCCGCGAATCGAGCGGCCGCCGCCGGCCAGGTAGGCGGCCAGTCCGGCGCTGAGGCCGGGCGCTAGCGCCAGCAGGCTGGGGTGCCAACCGTCGCGGTCGCGCGCGCTGGCCGCCTGACGGCCATCCGCCAGCGCCGCCAGCAAGCGGCGCGAGAAATCGGCTGGCAGCCGCACCGCGTCGCAGGGCATCACCAGCCAAACCGCGCCGTCGTCCCGCTGCAAGGCCGCCAGCACCCCGGCCAATGGACCGGGGAAATCCGGCAGCGAGTCTTGCAGCAGCGGGCAGCCGAAACCGGCGTACACCTCCAGATTGCGATTGGCCGAGATCCACACCCGCGCCGGCGCCGGCAGCTGCGCGGACAAGGCGGACAAGGCGTGCGCCAGCAGCGGCCTGCCCGACAGCGCCACCAGGCCCTTGTCGGCGCCGCCCATGCGCGTGGCTCGGCCGCCGGCCAGGATCAGCGCCTGATGGCTCATTGCCAGCGTTCCGCCGCCTGGGCGTCGCTGTGCTTGGCCTCCACCCAGCGCTCGCTGCCGTCGGCCAGGATTTCCTTCTTCCAGAACGGCGCGTCCTGCTTCAGGTAGTCCATCAGGAATTCGGCGGCGGCGAAGGCGTCGCGGCGGTGGCTGCTGGCCACCACCACCAGCACGATGGGCTCGCCCAACGCCAGCCGGCCGATACGGTGTATCAATGTGGCCGCCTGCAGCGGCCAGCGCCGGCGCGCTTCTTCCACGATGGCGGCCAGCGCCTTCTCGGTCATGCCCGGATAATGCTCCAGCTCCAGCGCGGTCACATCGCGGCTGTCGCCGTAATCGCGCACCAGGCCGCTGAAGCTGACCACCGCGCCGCAGGCCGGATTGCCGGACAAGGCGTCGATCTCGACGCCGGTGTTGAAGCGTTGCGGCTGCACCCGCACCGTGAACGGCTCCATGCTCAACCTCCGGTCACCGGCGGGAACACCGCCACTTCGTCGCCATCCTTCAACACCGTGTCCAGCCGCGCCATTTGCTGGTTCACCGCCACGCGGAACACCCGGTCCGCGGCCAATTCCCGCGTCCAGGCCTCGCCGCGCAGCCGCAGTTCCACCAGCAAGTCCGCCACTGTGGCCGCCTCGCTGTCCAGGTGTTCGCTCTCCAGACCGAATTCGTCCCGCAAGCGGGCAAAATACAAAAGACTCAGTTTCATCGCCTGCCTCTGTTCACAATTGAGCGGATACCGCAGTGTAAGCAATCCGCGCCGGGCCTCCAATACGTCAAGGTGGCTAGGCCTGTCCGCAAAAAAGCCCGCACGCGGCGGGCTCGTAGGGGAAAAGCAGCGGATCTTTACTTAACGATCTGCGCCAGTTCGCCCTTCAGGTATTTATTGGCCATGGTGTCCAGGTTGATCGCCTTGATCTTGCTGGCCTGACCGGCGGAGCCGAAGGCCTCGTAGCGGGCGATACAGATGTCGCGCATCGCGTCGGTGGACACTTTCAGATATTTGCGCGGATCGAACTCGGCCGGGTGCTGCGCCAGGAAGCGGCGGATCGCGCCAGTGGAGGCCAGGCGCAGGTCGGTGTCGATATTGACCTTGCGCACGCCGTGCTTGATGCCTTCCACGATCTCTTCCACCGGCACGCCGTAGGTTTCGCCCAGATCGCCGCCGAACTCGTTGATGATCTGCAGCCATTCCTGCGGCACGCTGGAGGAGCCGTGCATCACCAGGTGGGTATTGGGGATGCGCGCGTGGATTTCCTTGATGCGGTCGATGCGCAGCACGTCGCCGGTGGGCTTCTTGCTGAACTTGTAAGCGCCGTGGCTGGTGCCGATGGCGATCGCCAACGCGTCCACGCCGGTGTCCTTGACGAACTGGGCGGCTTCTTCCGGATCGGTCAGCAGCTGGCTGTGGTCGAGCACGCCTTCGGCGCCCACGCCGTCCTCTTCGCCGGCCATGCCGGTTTCCAGGCTGCCCAGGCAGCCGATCTCGCCTTCCACCGACACGCCGCAGGCGTGGGCGAAGTTGACCACGGTGCGAGTGACGTCGACGTTGTAGGCATAATCGGCCGGGGTCTTGCCGTCGCTCTTCAGCGAGCCGTCCATCATCACCGAGGAGAAGCCGAGCTGGATCGAGCGCTGGCATACGTCCGGGCTGGTGCCGTGGTCCTGGTGCATCACCACCGGGATGTGCGGGAATTCTTCCACCGCGGCCAGGATCATGTGGCGCAGGAAGGGCGCGCCGGCGTATTTGCGCGCGCCGGCGGAGGCCTGCACGATCACCGGGGCGTCCACCTTGTCGGCGGCCTCCATGATGGCGCGCATCTGCTCCAGGTTGTTGACGTTGAAGGCCGGCAGGCCGTAGCCGAATTCCGCTGCGTGGTCCAGCAGCTGACGCATGGAAACGAGAGCCATGGTGTTCAATCTCCGCAAACTGCTCCGCCGGGGCGGAGCATGGTTGGCGCCCGGACCGCGCGGCGGCCCGAGGCGAATTCATCAATTCAGTGTCTGGACACGCTGGACAACAACAGGCCGGCGCCGACGAAAGCGCCGCCGGATACCTTGTTGACCAGCTTGAGGCGCCGCGCGCTGTTCAGCCAGCCGGCCAAACGCGCGCCGCCGCCGGCGTAAGCCAGCTGCCACGACGCCTCGATCACGTAAAACGTCGCCGCCAGGATCGCCAGCTGCGGCCCCTGCGGCTGCTGCGCGTTCATGAACTGCGGGAACAGCGCGGTAAAAAAGATAAAGGCCTTGGGATTGCTCATCGCCACCAGAAAGCCGGTGCGGAACATGCCCCAGGGCGTGTGTTTGCCGGTCGCCACCTCGCGGATTTCCTCCACCGGCTGCGGCTGGCTACGCCAGGTCTTGATCCCCAGATAGATCAAATACGCGGCGCCGGCGTATTTTACCAAGGAAAACAGCAGTTCGGAGGTGGCCAGCAGCGCGCCCAACCCGGCGGCGGAGCCGAACATGATCAAACCCAGCGCCGTCATCAGGCCAAAACAAGTCATCAGCGTGCGCCGCACCCCGTAATGGATGCCGTGGGTCATCGCCAGCAGCATATTGGGGCCGGGCGTGGCCGAGACGAAAAACACGGTGGTGACGAACAGCAACCAGGTATTGAGCGACATGGATATCTCCGGCGGGTGGGCCATCGGGATGCAACGGCGTTGAATTAGGCAGTGTAACGCAAGCCATTCATCCCGATAGCCTTTTTCCCCATTCTCAGCCGGCGCGCTCGGCCAGGATCGCCACCGCCGGCAACTCCTTGCCTTCCAGGAATTCCAGGAAGGCGCCGCCGCCGGTGGAAATGTAGCTGATATCGTCGGTGATGCCGTACTTGGCGATCGCCGCCAGGGTGTCGCCGCCGCCGGCGATGGAGAAGGCCGACGAGGCCGCGATGGCCTGGGCCAGGGTCTTGGTGCCGCCGCCGAACTGCTCGAACTCGAACACGCCCACCGGGCCGTTCCACACCACGGTGCCGGCCTTGGCGATGATGGCGGCCAAGGCCTGCGCGGAATCCGGGCCGATGTCCAGAATCATGTCGTCGGCCTCCACCTCCGCCGCGCTCTTGGTGACGGCGGCGGCGGTTTCGGCGAACTCCTTGGCGCAGACCACGTCAGCCGGCAGCGGCACGTCGCCGCCGCGGGCGCGGATCTTGGCGATCACCTTTTTGGCCTCGTCCACCAATTCGGCCTCGGCCAACGATTTGCCGATGGCCTTGCCCTCGGCCAGCAGGAAGGTGTTGGCGATGCCCCCGCCGACGATCAACTGGTCCACCTTGTCGGCCAGCGATTCCAGAATGGTCAGCTTGGTCGACACCTTGGAGCCGGCGACAATGGCCACCAGCGGCCGCGCCGGCGCTTGCAAGGCCTTGCCCAGCGCTTCCAGCTCCGCGGAGAGCAGCACGCCGGCGCAGGCGGCCGGCGCGAACTGGGCCACCGCGTGGGTGGAGGCTTCGGCGCGGTGGGCAGTGCCGAAGGCATCGTTGACGAACACATCGCACAAGGCGGCGTAAGCGCGGCCCAGATCGGCGTTGTTCTTTTTCTCGCCCTTGTTCAGGCGCACGTTTTCCAGCATCGCCACTTCGCCGGGCGCCACGCTGAAACCGGACTGCCAGTCCGCCACCAGGCGCACCGGCTTGCCCAGCAGGCTGGACAGGCGCTCCACCACCGGCGCCAGGCTGTCTTCCGGCTTGGGTTCGCCCTCGGTGGGGCGGCCCAGATGGGTCATCAGGATCACGCCGGCGCCGGCCTTCAGGCACAGTTCGATGGACGGCAGGCTGGCGCGGATGCGGGTGTCGTCGCCGATAACGCCGTTTTTCACCGGCACGTTCATGTCCACGCGGATCAGCACGCGCTTGCCGGCCAGGGCCTGTTCGGAAAGTTTATTGAATTTCATCGTTCGCTCGCTCGGGTTTGGATTCGCTTGTCGATTGATTCATCGGCGCAGGCTCCGGCTTGGCGCCGGGGCGGCCGCATTTTTTGCAGTACGGAAAAAAGGCGAAATTGCGCGCGCCGCAGTCGCAGCCGCGGAACAGCTGCAGGCCGCAATGCACGCAGTAATCGGCGTCGTCGCCGGCAATATTGTATTGATGGTCGCAGGACGGGCAAGTTTTCTTCTGGTAGGCGCCCAGGGCCTGGGCGTAGGCCACGTGGCGCGCGCGCTCGCTCTGGCTTTGCTGCAGTTCGGCGCGCTTTTTCTCGGCATAGCGCTGGAAGGCCTGGATCATGCGCAGGCCGGCGAACACCGTCAGCGCGATGCCCACCGCCAGCCGCACATAGCCGCCGAAATTGGGCAGATAGGGCAGCAGTTCGACGAAGAAGGCAAACAGCGCGAACAGGCCGAAGCCGTAAACGAAGAACCAGTAACGATGCGTCCGATAACGGCTGAACAGCCATACCGCCAGCAACAGCAACGGCAGGATCACCGCCAGCCGCAGCAGGAACACTTTCAATTCGAAACGCTGGTAGGCCTGCTGGTAACGGTCCTGGGCGACAGTCTCCACCTTGGCGATCTCTTCTTGCAGCGTTTGCCGGCTCCGCTCCAGCGCGCGCAGGCCGTCGCTCGCCCGGTCTTCCTTCTGCTGCCATTGCAGGATCTGCGCCTGCAAGGCGTCCAGTTCCCGGGTGCGGCGGCTGACTTCGGCGCTTTGCTGCGGATCGGCGCTGGTGGCGCGGCTGGCCAGCCAGTTGGCCAGGCCCTTGCGCTGAGTCTGGTAATTGCGCTCCAGCTGCTCGCGGGTGGCGCCGAGGTTTTCCAACTGGGCGCGCTGCGCGTCGTTCTGACGCTGCAAAACCTGCTGCCGCTGCCGCAGCGGCTCGATGCCGGCCTGCTGTTGCAGCGTTTCCAGCTGCGGCGGGCCGCCATTCGGCACGTAGAACAGATCGCGGATCACCAATTCGCCCAGATTGGACAGAAAGCCGGCGAACACCAAGGCCACCAGCCAGGAGGCCAGCCGGACCCATTTTTCCGGGCGGGACAGTGCTTGGTTTTGTCGCATGCTGCTCTCCTGTGGCGGCGGGTTCAGCGGGGGCGATATCGGCGATCGCCCGGCCAGTGTATGCCAAAAAAACGGCCCTACCTTAACACCAATCAAATGCCGGTGGATGTAGCGCCCGCGCTAGCGGACGCAAAAAAATCCGGGCCGGCAGCACGCTGCCGGCCCGGATTTCCTGGATCACTTCCTCATCAGCAAGCAAACATCGCGCGCGCGGTGCGCAGCATCTGGCAGCTGAAACCCCATTCATTGTCGTACCAGGCCAGCACTTTCACCATATTGCCGCCAGTCACCTTGGTCAGCGTGGAATCGAAGGTGGAGGCTTCCTCGGTGTGATTGAAGTCGCCGGACACCAGCGGCAGGGTGTTGTAGCCCAGGATGCCCTTCATCGCACCGTTGGACGCTTCCTTCAGGATGTCGTTGACCTCGTCCTTGGTGGTGTCGCGCGCGGCGCTGAAAGTCAGGTCCACCAGCGACACATTGATGGTGGGCACGCGCACCGAGAAGCCGTCCAGCTTGCCCTTCAGTTCCGGCAGCACCAGGCCGACGGCCTTGGCCGCGCCGGTCTTGGTCGGAATCATATTGTCGGTGGCGGAGCGGGCGCGGCGCAGGTCCTTGTGCTTGACGTCGGTCAGCACCTGGTCGTTGGTGAAGGCGTGGATGGTGGTCATCAGGCCTTTCTTGATGCCGATGGCCTGATGCAGCGCCTTGGCCACCGGGGCCAGGCAGTTGGTGGTGCAGCTGGCGTTGGACACCACGGTCATTTCCGGCTTCAGCACGTCGTGGTTGACGCCGTAAACGATGGTGGCGTCGACATCGTCGCCGCCCGGCGCGGAAATCAGCACCTTCTTGGCGCCGGCGTCCAGGTGGGCCTGGCACTTTTCCTTGCTGGTGAAGGCGCCGGTGCATTCCAGCACCAGGTCCACGTCCAATGCCTTCCACGGCAGTTCCGCCGGGTTGCGGGTGCTGAAGAACGGGATTTTGTCGCCGTTCAGGATCAGGTGGGCGTCGTCCTGCTCGACCTCGCCGGGGAAGCGGCCGTGCACGGTGTCGAACTTGGTCAGGTGGGCATTGATGTTGAGATCGCCGGTGGCGTTGACGGCCACTACCTTGAAATCGTCATGCAGCTGGTTTTCGTAGATGGCGCGCAGTACCTGGCGGCCGATGCGGCCGTAACCATTGATGGCGATGCGGATAGTCATGCTTCTAAATCTCCTGGAGGACGATCCGGAGCGCCCGGTTTCCCGGCCGGCGCTCCGCGTGTTGTGTAGTGCGTCCACTACATGAAACGGCGAACAAAAGGCCATTGCTTTCGCAATGGCCTGTCTTTACATCACAGCAGCGCTTTGGTCTTGGCCACTACATTGTCGACGGTGAAGCCGAAGGCCTGGAACAGCTGCGGCGCCGGGGCGGATTCGCCGAAGTGATCGATGCCGACCACGTCGCCGTCCAGGCCCACGTATTTGCGCCAGAAGTCCGGATGGCCGGCTTCGATCGCCAGCCGCGGCAGGCCGGCCGGCAGCACGCTGTCGCGCCAGGCCTTGTCCTGCCGGTCGAACACATTGGTGCACGGCATCGACACCACGCGCACGGCGATGCCTTCCGCCGCCAGCGCGTCCTGCGCCTTCAGCGCCAGTTCCACTTCGGAACCGGTGGCGATCAGCACCGCGCGGGCGCCGGCGGCGTCGCGCAGCACATAGCCGCCCTTCTGGATCGCGGCCAGCTGCGCCGCGTCGCGGGCGACGAAGGGCAGATTCTGGCGGCTCAGCACCATGCTGCTCGGCGTGGTCTTCTGCTCGACGGCGTGCGCCCAGGCCGCCGCGGTTTCGGCGGTGTCGCACGGACGCCAGGTGTGGTGGTTGGGGATGTAGCGCAACGTGGCCACTTGCTCCACCGGCTGGTGGGTGGGGCCATCTTCGCCCAGGCCGATGGAATCGTGGGTGAACACGAAGATCGGGTTGATCTTCATCAGCGAAGCCATGCGCAAGGCGTTGCGCGCGTATTCGCTGAACATCAGGAAGGTGCCGCCGTACGGACGCAGGCCGCCGTGCAGGGTCATGCCGTTCATGATGGCGGCCATGCCGAACTCGCGCACGCCGTAGCTGATGTAATTGCCCTGGCCGTCGTGGTCTATCCACTTGGAGCCGGACCAGTTGGTCAGGTTGGAGCCGCTCAGGTCGGCGGAACCGCCGACGAATTCCGGCAGCACCGGCGACAGCGCTTCCAGCGCGATCTGGCTTGCCTTGCGGGTGGCCACGGTCTGGGCGGCGTCGGCGATCTTGGCCAGCGCGGCGGCCTTGGCCTCTTCCCAGCCGGCCGGCAGTTCGCCGCTCATGCGGCGGCTGAATTCGGCGGCCAGTTCCGGGAAGGCGGCGCGGTAGGCGTCAAAGCGCTTGTTCCATTCGATCTCGGCCAGCGCGCCCTTGTCGCGCGCGCTCCACTCGGCGTAGATCTCGGCCGGGATTTCGAACGGCGCGTGCGGCCAGTTCAGGCCTTCGCGCGCAGCGGCGATTTCGGCCGCGCCCAGCGGCGAGCCGTGGCAATCGTGGCTGCCCTGCTTGGTGGGCGCGCCAAAGCCGATGGTGGTCTTGCAGCAGATCAGCGTCGGACGCGCGCCTTCCTTCTGCGCGGTGGCGGTGGCGATGGCGGTGGCCACTTCCACCGGGTCGTGGCCGTTGACGTTCTTGATCACCTGCCAGCCGTAGGCTTCGAAGCGGGCCGGGGTATCGTCAGTGAACCAGCCTTCCACGTGGCCGTCGATGGAGATGCCGTTATCGTCCCAGAAGGCGATCAGCTTGTTCAGGCCCCAGGTGCCGGCCAGCGAGCAGGCTTCGTGGCTGATGCCTTCCATCAGGCAGCCGTCGCCCAGGAAGGCATAGGTGTGGTGGTCGACGATTTGATGGCCGTCGCGGTTGAACTGCGCCGCCAGCATTTTCTCGGCCAGCGCCATGCCCACCGCATTGGTGATGCCCTGGCCCAGCGGGCCGGTGGTGGTTTCAATGCCGGGAGCGTAGCCGTATTCGGGATGGCCGGGAGTCTTGGAGTGGAGCTGACGGAACTGCTTGAGGTCTTCGATGGAGAGGTCGTAGCCGGAGAGGTGCAACAGGCTGTAGATCAACATGGAACCGTGACCATTGGACAGTACGAAGCGGTCGCGGTCTGGCCAGTTGGGATTGGCCGGGTTATGTTTCAGGTGATCGCGCCACAAAACTTCCGCGATGTCTGCCATCCCCATCGGGGCGCCGGGGTGACCGGATTTGGCTTTTTCAACGGCATCCATGGACAGGAAGCGGATGGCGTTGGCAAGCTCGGTACGGGTGACCATTTCGGGAAAACCTCAAGACTTGTGTGGAAACCGGGACGACGGCAGCGCCATCCGAAACATGCCTCCGGCATGGATCAACCGTCGCAAAATCATGGAATTATCGCTGATTTTCACCATTGGCGGCAACCGCCGCGCCGCGCAAAATAATGCGGCGGCATGGCCGGACGCGAAAAACCGCCGAACAGCGCCGTTTTGCCGGATAATGCCGCAAATGGCAAAAATGCATTTCGAATCAAAAACCTGTCGTCGACGCTGCGACCGGCATTGTCGATGACAAACGGGCAGAATGCAGGGCAAACACGCTTCCGAAGAAACCCGGAACGCGAATCATGGTCAGTCTGGGTCCATCTTGATGGCGCGCGAGCGCCGCAACCCCGAGTGGCAAAACCTTTTTGGAGATTTCGATGCAATCATTCGACGCGCTGCCCATGCCGCGCAAAGTCGCGTTCAGCCGCGGCTGGCGCTGGATCGTGGAAGCGTTCTACATTGTCCGCCAGCAACCGCTGACCTGGATTCTGCTGGCGCTGGCTTATCTGGTGATCAACTTCATCGTCAGCATGATCCCGCTGCTGGGCGGCCCGCTGTCCTTCTTCCTGGCGCCGGTGTTCGCCGCCGGCTTCATCCTGGCGGCGAAAAAGAGCGAGCAAGGAGCGGAGCTGGAGCTGGGCGATCTGTTCGCCGGCTTCAAGACCGCGCTGCGGCCGCTGATCAATGTGGGCATGCTCTACCTGGCCATCCTGATCGTCATCGGCATTGCGCTGGGCCTGCTGATGGGCGTGCTGGGCATCAGCGTCAGCAAGAGCGATCCCAATGCGATCCCAGTGATCGCCGGCCCCATCGCGCTGGCCGCCTTCATCGGCGGCGTGGCCGTGTTCCTGGTCAGCCTGGCTTACTGGTTCGCGCCGGCGCTGGTCACGCTGCAGCAGCTGGGTCCGTGGCAGGCGATACGCACCAGCCTGCAGGCCGGCCTCGCCAACTGGGGCGCGGTGCTGGTCAGCGGTCTGATGCTGGCGGTGCTGGCCTTCATCGCGATGATTCCGCTGGGCCTGGGCCTGTTGCTGTGGTTCCCGGTGCTGTACGTGACCGCCTACACCGGCTGGAAGGATATCTTCGGCCAATCTGCGGCGCCGGCGCGTCCGGACGAGCCGGTGGTGTTCTAAACCCGGCTCACTTCCCCATATCAAGCCCCGCCCAGCGGGGCTTTTTCATGCCCTCACAGCAGCATCGCGGCGATCCAGCCAAAGCCCAGCAAGGGCAGGTTGAAGTGCAGGAAGGTGGGCACCACCGTTCCCCACATATGATCATGCTGGCCATCGGCGTTCAGGCCGGCGGTCGGCCCCAGCGTGGAGTCGGATGCCGGCGAGCCGGCGTCGCCCAGCGCCGCGGCGGTGCCGACCAAGGAGACGATGGCCAGTTCGGAAAACCCAAAACCCAAGGCCAGCGGCACATAGATGGACGCGATGATGGGCACGGTGGAGAAGGACGAGCCTATCCCCATGGTGATCAACAGCCCCACCAGCAGCATCATGAAAGCGGCCAGCCCGCGATTGTCGCCGATCAGGTCCACCGAGGAGCGGACCAGCGACTGGACATCGCCGCTGGCGTTCATCACGCTGGCGAAGCCCGCGGCGGCGATCATGATGAAACCCACCTGGGCCATCAAGCGCATGCCCTGGGTGAAATGGCTGTCCAGTTCGGTCCAGCGCATCACTCCGGAACCGGAAATCAAGGCGAAGCCCACCAGGCCGCCGAACACCATGGAGCCGGTCCACAGCTGCGCCAGCAGGGACAGCAGCAAGGCCGCGCCAATCGATACCCGCTGCCATAGCCCCAGTTTGACGCTGCCGCGCTCGCCGCCTGCCACGGCGACGTCCTGGTAATGCCGCGGCCGCCGGTAACTGAACAGCAAGGCCAGCGCCAGGCCAAACACCATGCCCGACGCCGGAATCAGCATCGCCAGCGGCGCCGCGCTCAAGCCGACTTGAAAACCGCTGGCCGCGCCGGCCTTATTGATGTTGCCCACCAGGATATCGTTTAGGAAAATCGAGCCGAAACCGATCGGCATCGTCATATACATCACGGTAATGGAGAAGGTGATGGCGCAGGCCACCGCGCGCCGGTCCAGTCGCAGCCGGTTCATCACCAGCAACAAGGGCGGCACCAGGATGGGAATGAAGGCGATATGCACCGGGATGACGGTGCCCGAGGCGAAGCCGGCCAGCACCAGACAGGCCAGCAAGCTCCACTTGACCACGCGCAGCATGCGCTCGGAGTGTCCTCCGTTCTGGATGTAGCCGACGATCCGGCCCGACAAGCCTTGCACGATGCCGGTGCGCGACAGCGCGATGGCGAAAGCGCCCAGGGTGGCATAGGCCAGCGCCACCGGCGCGCCGGCGCCCAAGCCGCCGTTGAACGCTCGCACCACCGCCTCTGGCGACATGCCTGCGTAAATGCCGCCAATGGCGGCGGAAAGAATCAGGGCCAGCACCACCGGCACCCGCGACAGGCTCAAGGCCATCATCACCAACACGGCTAAGACCACGGCATTCATGGGAATCTCCTCGTCGGCGCCCGTCAATGGCGGGCGCATCGATAGTCTGGCGTCCCGGCGTCGCCGGGCTCCTATCCCCGAACTCCACAGATCATTGCCTGCTGGTTCTTCATTCTGTTCCGCGCGTCAAACCCCGCGCGGAGGCGAAAACACCAGCCGCCTCCGTGCAGAGGCGGCTGGCGATCTCGTGATTACAGCGACGGCAGCAGGCCGGCTTCGACAAAGCGGTTGTAGGAACCGCTGGCCACCAGCGCGGCGGCTTTCTCGATATCCGGCGCGAAGTAGCGGTCCTTGTCGTAGAAGCTCACCTGTTCGCGCAATTCGGCCTTGGCCGCTTCCAGCTTGGCCGAGGTCTTGTGCGGCGCGCGGAAGTCCACGCCCTGGCAGGCGGCCAGCAGTTCCACCGCCAGGATGCCGGCGGTGTTGCCAGCCATGTCGCGCAGACGGCGGCCGGCGAAAGTGGCCATCGACACATGGTCTTCCTGGTTGGCCGAGGTGGGCAGGCTGTCCACCGAGGCCGGATGCGCCAGCGATTTGTTTTCCGAAGCCAAGGCCGCGCCGGTGACCTGGGCGATCATGAAGCCGGAGTTGACCCCGCCGTTATTGACCAGGAAGGGCGGCAGCTTGGACAGATTGCTGTCGATCAGCAGCGCCATCCGGCGTTCGGACAGCGAACCGATTTCGGCCAGCGCCAGCGCCAGGTTGTCGGCGGCGAAGGCCACCGGCTCGGCGTGGAAGTTGCCGCCGGACAGGATGTCGTTGTCGGCGGCGAACACCAGCGGGTTGTCGGACACCGAGTTGGCTTCCACCACCAGCACCGCGGCGGCCTGGCGGATCTGGGTCAGACAGGCGCCCATCACTTGCGGCTGACAGCGCAGCGAATACGGGTCTTGCACCTTGCCGCAGTTTTCGTGCGAATGCTCGATCTCGCTATGCTCCAACAGGCTGCGGTAAACGCGGGCGGCGTCGATCTGGCCGGCGTGACCGCGCACCGCGTGGATGCGCTCGTCGAACGGGGTGCGACTGCCCAAGGCGGCCTCCACCGACAGCGCGCCGGCCACCGAGGCCGAGGCGTACAGGTCTTCCGCGGCGAACAGGCCTTCCAGCGCGAAGGCGGTGGACGCCTGGGTGCCGTTCAGCAAGGCCAGGCCTTCCTTGGGCGCCAGGGTGATGGGCTCCAGGCCGGCGGAACGCATCGCCACCGCGCCCGGCACGCGGGTGCCGTTGACGAAGGCTTCGCCCTCGCCGATCAGCACCGCGCTCATATGCGACAGCGGCGCCAGATCGCCGGACGCGCCCACCGAGCCCTTCTGCGGGATCACCGGGTAGATGCGCTGGTTGAATAAGGTGATCAGCGCCTCGATCACCAGCCGGCGGATGCCGGAAAAACCGCGCGCCAGCGAGTTGATCTTCAAGGCCATCACCAGGCGCACGGTGGACTCGTCCATAGGCGCGCCGATGCCGGCGGCGTGGGACAGCACGATGGAGCGTTGCAGCAGCTCCAGCTCTTCCGGCGCGATGCGGGTATTGGCCAACAGGCCGAAACCGGTGTTGATGCCGTAGGCGGTGCGGCCTTCGGACAGCACCCGCGCCACGGTGGCGGCGGAGGCGTCGATGGCGGCATGGCTGGACGGGTCCAGTTGCAGTTGCAGGCTGGTTTCACGTGAAACGCGGCGCAGTTCGGCCAGGCTGAGCGTGCCGGGAACAATGTTCAATACCATCTGATACTCTCCTTCATAAAGCGTTTGCAGCGCCGCTGGCCGCGGTGAGCGCTGGTCTTGTGTTATCGCGCCCTGCCGGCAAGCGGCTTGAGTATTCCGGCGAGCCCGCGCCCGCCGGACAAAAAACGTTGATGCGCGCCTTTAGGCGGCGTCGCGCTGAGCCTCCGCCTCCGCGCCGGGCGCCAGCACCCGGCTCCACAGGAAGTGGCCGGCCACCACCAGCGCCACCCAAGCGGCGCCAACCAGCAGCGCGGAGCGAGTGTCCTCGAAGTAGCCGAGCACGCCGATGACGAACAGCATGAAGCCAATCGCCGCCAGCGGCGCGTAAGGCCAGAACGGCACCGGGAACTTCAATTCCGCGGCTTCCTCCTTGCTCATCTTGCGGCGCATCGCCACCTGGGCCAGCAGAATCATCAGCCACACCCACACCGTGGCGAAGGTGGCGATGGACGCGATCAGCAGGAACACATCCTTGGGCATCAGGTAATTCAGCACCACGCCCACCAGCAGCGCGGCCGCCATCACCAGCACCGTCATCCACGGCACGCCGTTGGACGACAGCTTGGCGAAGCTCTGCGGCGCCTGACCCTGGCGCGCCATGCCATACAGCATGCGACCGGCGCCGAAGATGTCGCTGTTGATCGCCGAGATCGCCGCCGAGATCACCACCGCGTTCAGGATATGGGCGGCGGCGGGAATGCCCAGGCTCTCGAAGATCTGCACGAAGGGGCTGCCCTGGCTGCCGATCTGCGGCCACGGATAAATCGACATCAGCACCGTCAGCGTCAGCACGTAGAACAGCAGAATGCGCACCGGCACCGCGTTGATCGCGCGCGGAATGGTCTGCTGCGGATTCTGCGCCTCGCCGGCGGAGATGCCGATGATCTCGATGCCGCCGAAGGCGAACATCACCACCGCCAGCGAGGCGATCACCCCGCCCCAGCCATTGGGCATGAAGCCGCCGTGCGACCACAGATTGTGCAGGCCGCTGGCCTCGGCGCTGCCGAAGCCGAACAGGATGATGGCCACGCCGCCGAGTATCATCGCGACGATGGCGCCCACCTTGACGATGGACAGCCAGAACTCCATCTCGCCGAACACCTTGACGCTGCACAGATTCAAGGCGCCGATGAAGAAGATGATGCTCAGCACCCAGATCCAGCGGTCCACTTCCGGAAACCACAAGCTCATATAGATGCCGAAGGCGGTCACGTCGGCCAGGCAGACGATGATCATCTCGAAGGCATAGGTCCAGCCGGTGATCACCCCGGCCAAGGGTCCCAGATAGCTGGTGGCGTAATGGCCGAAGGAACCGGCCACCGGATTGTGCACCGCCATTTCGCCCAGCGCGCGCATCACCATGTAGACGGCGGCGCCGCCGATCAAATAGGCCAGCAATACCGCCGGACCGGCCATCTGTATCGCCGCCGCCGAACCGTAGAACAAGCCGGTGCCGATGGCCGACCCCAGCGCCATGAAACGGATGTGACGGGCGGACAGGCCGCGCGTCAGCGTTTGTGTTTGCATCTCTCTCTCCTCCTTGGCATGGCTGTGCTTGCCGGCCGGACGCGGATGCGCCCGCTACGCCGCCTCCCGCGGCCCGGCATGTTTCGCTGCGCAGTCAGTCAAGCGCCGGCAAACTGTAGGGCCAGCGGCGGCGGACCACAAGGCCGCACAGCGCGAACGCGCGGCGGGCCATGACGAAACACGCGGACAACAGGCGCGGACGCGCCAGTGCGTCTCAGTGGACAGGCAAGGACAACATGACTGGTTTTTTTCCTTTGCAACACGCTTTACTGCTCCCGCCGCTTGTTTTGAATTCAGCTTGTTCGGTCGGGATGACGGCGTCCAGGCGGACTAGCGCCTAGACGCCACAGCCCGCCGCCGGCGTGCGCGCGGCGGCGGTATGCCTTCTTCACTACATGTTCACGCTAAAACGAGGCAAGGCGTTGCGGCTGGCACCGCGGAATGTTCATAGCATTCCGCGGCGCAGCTCCCCGTATTACGACGCCTCACCACGCGCAGCTGATCGCACGCAGGTGCTCAGCGTTTCAGCATCGGCAGGTCCAGGCCCTGCTCTCTTGCGCAGTTCTCTGCGATCTCGTAGCCGGCGTCGGCGTGACGCATCACCCCGGTGCCCGGATCGTTGCGCAGCACGCGGCCCACGCGCTGGGCCGCGGCGTCGCTGCCGTCGCAGACGATGACCACGCCGGAGTGCTGGGAGAAGCCCATGCCCACGCCGCCGCCGTGATGCAGCGATACCCAGGTGGCGCCGCCGGCGGTGTTGAGCAAGGCGTTCAGCAGCGGCCAGTCGGACACGGCATCGGAGCCGTCCTTCATGCTCTCGGTCTCGCGGTTGGGCGAGGCCACCGAGCCGGAGTCCAGATGGTCGCGGCCGATCACGATGGGCGCTTTCAATTCGCCGTTCTTGACCATCTCGTTGAAGGCCAGACCCAGGCGGGCGCGGTCTTTCAGGCCCACCCAGCAGATGCGCGCCGGCAGGCCCTGGAAGCTGATGCGCTCCTTGGCCATGTCCAGCCAGTTATGCAAGTGCGGATCGTCGGGGATCAGTTCCTTGACCTTCTGGTCGGTCTTGTAGATGTCTTCCGGATCGCCGGACAGCGCCACCCAGCGGAAGGGGCCGATGCCTTCGCAGAACAGCGGGCGCACATAGGCGGGCACGAAACCGGGGAAGTCGAAGGCATTGGCCACGCCCTCTTCCAACGCCATCTGGCGGATGTTGTTGCCGTAGTCCAGCGTGGCGGCGCCGCGCTCTTGCAAAGTCAGCATCGCGCGCACCTGCACCGCCATCGATTTCTTGGCGGCGGCGGTGATTTCGCCTGCGGAGGTCTTCTGCTTGGCGCGCCATTGCTCCACGGTCCAGCCCTGCGGCAGATAGCCATGCACCGGGTCGTGGGCCGAGGTCTGATCGGTGACCACATCCGGGGTGATGCCGCGCGCCACCAGTTCCGCGAACACGTCGGCGGCGTTGCCCAGCAAGCCCACCGATACCGCCTTGCCGTTGTGCTTGGCCTCGTCGATGATGGCCAGCGCCTCGTCCAGGGTCTTGGCCTTGCGGTCCACATAGCGGGTTTTCAGGCGGAAATCGATGCGGGTTTCGTCGCATTCGACGGCGATCATGCTGAAGCCGGCCATGGTGGCGGCCAGCGGCTGGGCGCCGCCCATGCCGCCCAGGCCGCCGGTCAGAATCCAGCGGCCTTGCGGCTTGCCGTCGAAATGCTGGTTGGCGACAGCGAAGAAGGTTTCGTAAGTCCCCTGCACAATGCCTTGCGAGCCGATGTAGATCCAGGAGCCGGCCGTCATCTGGCCGTACATCATCAGGCCCTTCTTATCCAGCTCGTTGAAGTGCTCCCAGTTGGCCCAGTGCGGCACCAGGTTGGAGTTGGCGATCAACACCCGCGGCGCATCGGCGTGGGTCTTGAACACGCCCACCGGCTTGCCGGACTGCACCAGCAGGGTTTCGTCGTCCTCCAGACGCTTGAGCACGTCCAGGATGGTGTCGTAGCACTGCCAGTCGCGGGCGGCGCGGCCGATGCCGCCGTACACCACCAGGCTTTGCGGATGCTCGGCCACTTCCGCGTCCAGATTGTTCTGGATCATGCGGTAGGCGGCCTCGGTCAGCCAGCTCTTGCAAGTCAATTCGCTGCCGCGCGGCGCGCGGATGTGGCGAGTCGGATCAAAACGCGGGTCGGACATCGGTATTCTCCTTTGTAAACCCGCCGCCGGTTGTGGCCCGGCGGGCGGGGAATGACGCTATCGCTACGAACGGGTTCAAGCCTGTTTCAGATGCCGGCCTATGCTCCATGCCAGCCGGGCGGCGGTCTTGGCGCCGTGGCTGTCGATGTCGAAGGCCGGGTTCAGTTCCACCAGGTCGGCGGCCGCCAATTTGCCGCTTTCGGCCAAGCGCCGGACCAGGGCCTCGACCACGGGCAGCGCCACCCCCATGGCGGCGGGGGCGGAAACCGCCGGCATCACGCTGGCGGGTAATACATCCAGGTCTATGGTCAGGTAGACGATGTCCACCTGGTCGACGAAGGCCATCATCGCGCTGCGCACCGTGGACAGGGTGTCCAGCGTCATATCGCTGTCCAGCGTCCACTTGACGCCGAGCGCGCGAGCGCGGGCGAACAACGCCTGGGTATTGGACGGCTCGGCCACGCCCAAGCACAGGTAATGGAAGGGGCGGCCGGCCTGCGCGCAGTCGGCGGCGATTTGGGCGAACGGGGTGCCAGAGGTGGCTTCGACCGCTTCGCGGATATCGAAATGAGCATCGAAATTGACGATGCCTATCACCTTGTCCGGATGCGCGGCCGCCAGTCCGCGCCAGGTGCCGTAGGCGGTTTCGTGGCCGCCGCCCAGCACCAACGGAAAGTGGCCGTCGACGCGCAGTTGGCGCACCCGCTCGCCCAAGCGGATATGGGCGGCGTCCAGGTCGCCGTCGGCGCAATCCACGTCGCCGGCATCGCACAGCGGCAGTGGCTGGTGCCAAGCCAGATTGGCCAACGCCTTGCGGATCGCCGCCGGACCGGCGGCGGCGCCGACGCGGCCCTGGTTGCGGCGCACGCCCTCATCGCTGACAAAGCCGATGATGCCCACGCCCGGCTCCAGCCCGGCGGCGTAAGGCCGCGCCAGTTGGTGCCAGCGCCGCGCCAGATCACCTTCGCCAGCGTCGACGCGGCCGCTCCAAACACTCATGTCCACGCTCATGCTTCAACAGCCTTTCATATGCTGCGCCACGCCGCGGAACACGCGCTGGCGCAAGGGATTGTCGCCGAGACCGTAAACGATCTCGGCCGGGGAATCGATGTCCCACAGCAGCAAGTCGGCGACCTGGCCGGCGGCCAGCCGGCCATGGCTGGCGCCGCGGCCCAAGGCCTGCGCCGCGTGGCGGGTGACGCCGGCCAGCGCCTCTTCCGGGGTCAGGCCGAACAGCACGCAGGCCTGGTTCATCGCCAGCCGGATCGACGCGAACGGGCTGGTGCCGGGATTGAGATCGGTGGACACCGCCATCGGCACGCCGGCGGCGCGCAACAGCTCCACCGGCGGCTTTTGGGTTTCGCGCAGGAAATAGAACGCGCCCGGCAGCAGCACCGCCACGGTGCCGGCGGCCTTCAGCGCGGCCACGCCGGCGGCGTCCAGGTATTCGACATGATCGGCGGACCAGCCGCCGAACTCGGCCACCAGTTCGGCGCCGTGCAGATTGGACAGCTGCTCGACATGGCCCTTGATCTTGAGGCCGTGCGCGCGCGCCGCTTCGAACACGCGGCGAGTCTGCGCCGGCGAGAAGCCCACGCTTTCGCAGAAAGCGTCCACCGCCTCGGCCAGGCCCTCGCTCGCGGCGGCCGGCAGGATGACGTCGACGATGTAGTCGATATAGGCGTCGGGCCGGCCGGCGTATTCCGGCGGCAGCGCGTGGGCGGCCAGCAGGGTGGCGGACACTTCCACCGCCAGCTCGTCCCGCAGGCGCCGCGCCGCGCGCAGCTGCTTGAGTTCGTCTTCCAGGCTCAGGCCGTAGCCGGACTTGATCTCCACCGTGGTCACGCCCTCGGCCATCAAGGCGCGCAAGCGTGGCTTGGCGGCGGCGGCCAGGCCGGCTTCGTCCAGCGCCCGGGTGGCGCGCACGGTGGAGACGATGCCGCCGCCCTCGGCGGCGATCCGCTGATAAGGCACGCCATTGAGGCGCTTTTCCCATTCGGCGGCGCGATTGCCGCCGTAAACCAGGTGGGTGTGGCAGTCGATGAAGCCGGGCGTGATCCAGGCGCCCTTGGCGTCGATCACCGCGCCGTCGAAACTGGCGGGATCGATGTCGGCGGCCGGCAGCAGCGCGGCGATGCGGCCGGCTTCCAGCAATAGCGCATGGCCTTCCAGCGCGCCATACGGCGCCGGGCGGCTCGGGTCCATCGTCGCCAGCCTGGCATTGATCCACAGGCTGCGGCGATCCGCTTGGGCTTGGTTCATGGTTCGGCTCGATCAGGTTATTTGTATATACAATTAATCCTATACCGACAGCCTGTCAAGTTTGCAGCCGCGATTTTTGTAAACACGCAGAATGGCCTGAATAGGCTTATAGACCAGGCAGTTGATGTTGCAAAGCAACAAAAAAGCCGCCCTGTGGTGGCGGCTTGGATCGGAAAAATTCAGCGTCCATTTGTATATACATTGACGCGCAGGACATCGCGAGCCCGGCTGCGCCGCAACATGGCTCCGGCGCTCAGCACCTGGCCCGAAGCCTGGCCGGCAGCACAAACCGGACCCTGCGGCGGGAGCGCCGGAGTGCGCAAACGCCACACGCGCAGCAGACTTTGAACAGCTTCTTAAGAGCCTGTTCAAAGTCTCTCGAGCAAGGGCGAGACAAGGCGAAAACGAGCGAAAAAGCGGAATGTACAAGTGGTACATGAGCATTTTGAGCTGGTTTTCAACGCCGTATCGCCGACGCGCAGCAGGCTTTGAACAGGTTCTCAGCGCTTGACCCGAGTCTGCGAACGCAGCTTGTAGCGCGACCCCGGATGCGTCAGCCGCGCGAAACTGACCAGCTTCTTGTGCGACCAGGTGCGGCGCAACACCAATAGGCAGGGCTCTTGCGCGCTCATGTCCAGCATCGCCTGCTCCGCCGCGCTGGGCAGCACCGCCTCCACGCTGTGCTCGATATCGGTCAGCGGGCAGTTCTTCATCAGGAAGTCGTTGGGCGTGCGGCTGCTGAAATCCTGTTCCAGATAATCCGGCGCGAAGACTGGATTGACGTAGCGGTCTTCCAACTGGATGGCGACCTCGTCCTCGCGGTGAACGATGAGCGAGCGGAACACCGTGCTGCCCTCCTTCACCCCCAGACGCAAAGCCACGTCCTCATTGGACGCCACCGCCTTGAGCTCGTAGACGTCGGCGCTGTGACGATGACCGCGCGCCTCGATCTCCTCGGCGATATTGTTGATGTCCAGCAGCGGCGACTCCGCCTTGCGCTCCGCCACATAAGTGCCGTCGCCGGCGAAGCGCAGCAGGATGCCGGCCTCGGCCAGATCGCGCACCGCCTTGTTGACGGTCATGCGCGATACCTGGAACTGACGCGCCAACTCCAGTTCCGGCGGAATCTTGCCGCCTGGCAGGAATTGGCGGGAACGAATGCCTTCAAGGATGTATTCCTTGATGCGCAGATAACGCGGTTGTGCTGTGGATGACACCTATCGGAACCCAGACTATTGAACGGTTTACACAAGGATTGTAGCCCAAAGCGGCGCGGCGCCCCCTGATCCAGCGCAGACAAAACCGGCAGCGGGCATTGCCGCCGCCGCGCGGCTGCGCCAAGATGAAAGTCCGTCGCCCGTTTGCGAGGCCCTGATCATGACGCTAGAGCAATGGTTGCAAGAATATGACCTCAGCCACCGCCATCCCGTCAATATCCGCATCCACAAAATCTGCGTGCCCGCCATCGTGTTCGCGCTCCTGGGCCTGCTCTACAGCGTGCCGGCGCCACTGAACCCGGCCTGGCTGGCAGTGGCCGCCGGCCTGCTGTTTTATTGGCGGCTGGGCCGCGCCGCGCTTGTGGCGATGGCGGCGCTGTGCCTGCCCATGCTGCTGGCGCTGGACATCATCGCGCGCGCCGGCCTGCCGCTGCTCTGGCCGGCCTTGCTGCTGTTCGCCGTCGCCTGGGTGGGCCAGTTCATCGGCCACGCGATCGAAGGCAAGAAGCCCTCCTTCCTGCGCGATCTGCAATTCCTGCTGATCGGCCCGCTGTGGACGCTGCGCCGCTGGCTGTAGCGCGCTATCATCGTTTCTTTTGCCCGGAAGCTCCGTATGTCCGTTGCCCTGCCTCCCGCCGCCGCGCTGTCCAGCCGCGCGCCCGGCGTCGATATCCTCGTGATCGCCGCCCCGGACTTCCACGCCGAAATCTCGCTGCAGGGCGGACAATTGCTCGGCTTCCGCGCCGCCGGCCAGCAGCCGCTGCTCTATCTGTCGCCGCAGGCCGCGTTCCAGCCGGGCAAGGCGATCCGCGGCGGCGTGCCGCTATGCTGGCCCTGGTTCGGCCCGCACCCCGACGACGCGAGCCTGCCGGCTCACGGCGTGGCGCGCACCCATGTCTGGCGTCTGGACGAGGTCCGCGAGGACGCTGGCGCGTTCCACGTGAAACTGTCCGGCCCTGAGCGCGATGGTCTGAGCGCCGAGATCGAATACCATCTGGGCGCAACCCTGCAGGTCGCGTTGACCACCCGCAACCACGGCGACCGCCCGCAACGCCTCAGCGCCGCGCTGCACAGTTATCTGGCGGTGGGCGACGCGACGCAAGCCTCGCTGTCCGGTCTGGCCGGCGCGCGCTGCCACGACAAGGTGGCCGACCGCGAGGGCCGCTGGCCGGACACCGATTTCCATTTCCACGGCGAAGTGGACTGCATCGTGTACAGCGAACAGCCGGCCGTCCTGCGCGACCCGATCTGGAACCGTTGCATCCGCGTCACAGCCGACGGCGCCGGCAGCGTGGTGGTGTGGAACCCAGCGGCGGAAAAAGCCGCGCGGCTGAGCGACTTGCCGGACGCCGGCTGGCGCGACTTCGTCTGCGTGGAGACCGCCAACGCCGGCGACGATGCCCGATTGCTCGCGCCCGGTTCCAGCCACCGGCTGGCCTGCCGGCTGACACTGGAGCCCTTAGCCGCCGAGTGCGGGGTATAATGGCAGACTATAGCCGCCACGACGCCTAGTCCGGCCGGTGGCGTTTTTCAGTTCCGGAACCCCTAGCGATGGCCAGACCAGACAAGATTTCCCGTTTCCTGCCGATCTCCTTTGCCAACGGCAACAGCGTGCGCCGCTTCGGCAAGCATTGCCCAAGCTGCCGCGCGATGGTGGGCTCGGAACATATGGAAGGCATCGCCAGCAAGCAGCAAGACAAGATTTTCCTGGCGGCCCAGGCGCGCTGCCCATCCTGCGGCGCCGGATTTCCGGTGCGCTGCGTGATCACCGACGACAAGCGCGTGCACCGCGTGCTGCTGCCGCACTGGGCTTTCCGCATGTGGCTGCACATGGCCACCCGCAACGACCCACAGCCGCCCGGCGAGGACAATTGGACGCTGGAGACGCCGCAGACTCAAGCCCCCCAGGGCACGGTGCTGCCGGACAACGCCTTCGTCACCCGCTCCGAGGAAGTGCTGGGTCGTTTCCAGGGCGAGCCCATCAACGCCTGGATCGAATACCAAGGCCAGCGCTTCGTGTTCGAGCGCGCCGCGCCGCCTAGCGGCGACACCCGGCTGGACGCCAGCGAGCTGCTGTTTGAAGGCCGACTGATCTACCGTCAGGCCTGAAGGCTTCTGAGTCAGGACAAAGAAAACGGCAGCCCTTGGGCTGCCGTTGTCATGCGCGGCCTCGGCACATGTTTACAATCTCGCGCGCAAGGGCGAGACCAGGCGAAAATGAGCGAAAAAGCGGAATGTACTCGTGGTACATGAGCACTGAGCTGCTACTCACCGTGTAACGCTTCACGACGCGCAGCAGATTATGAACAGGTTCTCAGAGCGCCGCGGCCGGGTAGCGCTCCCTCACCCAGGCTTCGAAGCGGCGGCACATCTCCGCCTCCCCCGCCTGGTTGTCGGCGATCAGCTCGGCGCCGTGCACCAGCCGTATCGTCGCGTCCAGTCGCTGCGGATAATCCTGCGCGTATACGCGCTCCGCCGCCGCCGCGATCTGCCGCTCCGCCTCCCCCCAGGCCTCGTCCACGCTGCGCTGGCAGGCCTCGGCCAGATAGCGGGCGTTAAAGTGCTCGCCGGTCAGGCTCAGCAAGGTGGCGTCGTGGCTCAAGCTATTGCCCGGCGCCCAATAATGTTCGGCCAGCAGCGGCCCGATCGCCGGGTTGTCGGTCAGATAACCATGCTCGCGCAGGAAGTGGGCGCGGGTCTGGTATACCGCCATATGCGCCAGCAGATAGCCGTGGTAGGACGCCGCCGACTCCTGGTTCAGCAGATGCGGAATCGCCAGCAGCGGCCGCGGGCCGCATTCGACGCCGAGAATCTCGCGCTCGCAACGACGCGCCAGCGCCAGCACCGTCTCCGGGCTCAACTCCGCCTCCGGCAGCCGATACAGCTCGCGCTCGAAATAGGCGACCACGGCGATGGAGCGTTCGGCGAAGGCGAAGAAAGGCTGGGTCGCCTCGATGCGCGCGCGGATCAAGGCGTCCGGCATCGGCTCGCCCGCGGCGTTGCGCGCGTAGCGCTTCAGCCAGTCGGCGTCGTTGAGCAGGCTGTCGCAGAACATGCTCTGGGTTTCGGCGTAAGCCATCGAGGTGGGCGCGAACTCCTGCGAGAAGCACGGCGCGTTCTGGGTGACATTGGCGAAGTGGGCGGCGTGGCCGCCTTCGTGGAACAGGGTGTTGATCGCGCGCGCGCCGCTGCCCACCTGATCCGGCGTGGCGTCGGCGGTGAAATTGATCTGCCCCGACACCCAGCGGCCGCCGTCGTAATAACTGGGTATCGGACCGTGGCAAAAGCCGTTCTGGTACTTGCCCTTGCGTTCGACCAGGTCCAGCTGCATCGTGGCTTGCCGGTATTGCACGCCCAGCCGGCGGAAGCTCAGCACCCAGCGCTCCACCGCCTTGGAGAACGGCAGATAGGGATCCATCTGCCGGGTCACGTCGCCGCTCATGTGGAAACGCAGATTGTAGGGCTGCAGCGCGTCCTCGCCCTTGTCCTCCGCCAGCCGCCGCAGCGCTTGCCGATTGGCGTCGCGGGTGCGCGCCTCGAAATCGTCGAGCACGGCGAACAGCGCCTGCGGCGTCATCTGCTCGTTCTTGCGCACCTTGTATTCGAAGTAATCGGCGCTGCCCAGGCTGCGCGCCAGCGCGTTGCGCTGTTTGACGATGTCGAGGAAACCATTGGCCAGCACCCAGCGCTCGAGATCAAGCAAGGCGTCATGCGAGCTCTTGCGCGCGGCGAGGTCCGGGTTGGTGGCCATATTGATCGCCAACATGGTCAACGTCGCCTCTTCGCGCTCGCCGCGTTCATTGATGTGGCTGAGCGCCAGGTCGCGGCGCTTGGCGAACAGCTCGGCCTCCATCTCGATCAGCCTGCGCATCTGCTGCTGCGCCGCCGCGCTGTCGACGATATTGCTTTCAAACAGCGCCAGCCAGCCTTGATAGCCGTGCAGCAAAGCGTCGCGCTCGGCGCCGGACGGCTGCTCCCGCAGCCGTTCCAGCGCGGCGCGCACCGCGACCAGCCGCTCCGGACTGGAAATAAAGGCCTTGTACGCGGCTTCGGCGCGGGCGAAGCCGTCATGATCACCGGACACCGCCATATAGGTATCCCAGAACAGGTCTTCCTTGGTCTTGTGCACCGCCAGGTAATCGCGGTTGAGTTGGTCGAACTCCGCGCGCAGTTCGGCAATCGCAGTCATCTTGCTGATTCTCCTTTGCGCTGGCCGTGGGCCGCTTGTGACGGCCCAGGACAGTCTGTTATGAAATTTGCATTGAGTGTGCGCGCCGGGATCGCACCGGTCAAGATTCAACCGCCGCGCGCCAGCTGCAAGACTTCGCGCCGCGGACCGGAAAACGGCGGCGGCACCACGGACAAGAGCAGGCTCAGCCGCGGCCGCTCGCCCAGCGGCTGCACCACGAAGCCCAGCCGCCGCGCCAACTGCAGCATGGCGATATTGCCTGGCGCGCAATCGGCCCAGATCCGGTGCCAGCCCAGCTGGCGATAGCCGAAATCCAGCATCACCCGCGCCGCTTCCAGCGCATAGCCCTGGCCCCAGGCCGGCTCCGCCAGCTCGATGCCGAAACTGGCCTCGCCGCCGCGTCCCAGGCCGCGCAGGCCGACCGAACCGAGCAGCGCCTTGTCTTCGACGCGCACGATGGCCAGCTGCCAGCCGCGCCGGGGGGAATCGCGCTGCTGCGCCAGAAAGCTCAACAACAACTGGCCGCTGCGCGCCGGCGTGATTTCTTCCGGTGGGTAATGGCGGGCGAATTCCCGGCCGCTGCGCACCAGCGCGTAAGCGCCGTGGTCCTCCGGCCGGAAATCGCGCAGCAACAGGCGACGGCTATAGAGCAAGGGACTCAGCATAAGCCGCCCTTCTCCAGCCGCAGACGATGAATGTCGCGTTCCAGCTCGACGCGTCGATGTTCAACTGCTTGGATGGAAGTGTGTTCGCGCAGCCAGGCGCGCTCGGTCGACGCCATGCGGTCGTCGCCAAGAATGTCGCGCAGCAAATGCCGCGACAGGGGAAAAAAGAACAATGCCATGATGGCGGTACCTGTAAAGAACGATAAAGATCATGGACGTCCGGCCCGCGGGGAGCGGGCGGAGGTCCGGCATGCGCCGCCGGGCTGGTGGAGCCTGGCGACGCAGCGCAGTCTGCTACCGGGATGGCATGGCGTCAAGCATAATCTGAGCGAAACATCCGCATGACATGAAAAGGAAAAACCGGAGCGCCGGCCGCGTCGACACTCAGCGCCACCAGCCCAGGTAGCGAGCCAGGCTGGTGGAAATCGCGGCATCGGTCAGGCCCAGTTGCAGGCCGACCAGCGCGGCGTAAAGCTGCATGCCGTGCTCGTCCGGCATATAGGGCAGCGCCCAGTCGCTGAGCATCGGATACAGCAGCCAGGCCAGCAGCAAGCCGCCGCCCAAGGCCGCGCCCACCCAGGCGCGGGAACGCGCGCGCAGCGCCAGCCGGATCAGGATGTCGGAACCAAAGAAAACCACACTCACCAGATAGAGCGCCATGACGCGCCTCCTTGCAAAGTAACGGCCACATTCCGCCGCAAACAACGCGGGGACGGCCTGGGACGGATGCTTGTTTTTGGGGCAAACAGGGCGGCAATGGCATCGCAACGATGCATGGGTGGCGCGGTGCGGCCGCGCTCGAAACGCTTGAACGACAGGCGCGGGCCGGCTTCGGCTCGGCAATGGGCTGGCGCCGGAAACACTCGGCGCTCAGCCCATTGAGTGGTTTATAGCAAACTCTCCTAATGAAAACAGCCCGCATTTCTTGCGAAACGCGGGCTGCTCAGACGGCGGGAAAACTCAGGCCGCGGCGGCACGTCGCCCTTGCCACAACTGCAACAAGCCCGCGGCGGAATACAGCAGCAGCGCCGCCCAGATCAGGCCGAAACCCAGCGCGCGGCCGCTGTCGAACGCTTCGCCGAACAACAACACGCCCAGCGCCAGCTGGATGCTGGGCCCGATGTACTGGATCACGCCCACCGTCGCCAGCTTGAGCCGGCGCGCGCCGGCGGCGAACAGCAGCAGCGGCACCGCGGTCACCACCCCGGCCCCCATCAGCAGGCCGGTCTGCGCGGCCGAACCATGGCCGAAGGCGCCCTGCCCCTGCCACTCGAACCACAACAGCGCCAGCACCGCCAGCGGCGTCATCAGGAAGGTTTCCAGCGCCAGCCCTTCCAGCGAGGCCAGCGGCGCCTTCTTGCGCAGCAGGCCGTACAGGCCGAAGGTAGCCGCCAGCGACAATGCGATCCACGGCAGCGCGCCGGCGCTATAGGTGATCCAGGCCACGCCGGCCGCCGCCAGCAGCAAGGCGGTGTTCTGCAGGCCGCTCAGACGCTCGGACAAAAAGATCCGGCCCAACAGCACATTGAACAGCGGATTGATGAAATAACCCAGGCTGCCCTCCACCACGTGGCCGGCGTTCACCGCCCAGATATAGATCAACCAGTTCAGCGACAGCAGCAAGGAGGACAGGCCGAAAATGGCCAGCTTGCGCGGCTCGCGCACCGCCGCCGGCAGCCAGCCCCAGTGATTGCGCACGGTCAGGATGATGGCGACGAACACCGCCGACCAGGCAATGCGATGGCACAGAATTTGCAAAGCCGGCACGTCGTGCAGCGGTTTCCAGTACAAGGGAAACAAGCCCCAGCAGATAAAGGCGGCAACGGTGAAAGCGACGCCGCGGCTGCTTTCGGAAGAAGAAACAGAACTCATGGGATATCACACAGCAAGGGAGGGGCTCAGGATGACAGCTTAACCAAATTGCCGCGGCGGAAAAACCGTCAAGTAATCAACAGATTGTTCAGTAATTAAAACAATGACTTTCCATGATCGCTCTATGCTGCGTTGGCACAATCGCCGCAGTCGCCGTCCACATCAGTCAATCTCTTTGACGTTGACGTAAACGTAACTTATAGTCCGATCAAATAGAGAAAAGACTCTAGAAACCAGCCCCGGACCAGGGACCGCGCCGGCATGCCGACGATCAAAAAAACACCGGCTGGAGATGGAGCTCAACCGCTGACAGCAAAGGAGAAGCCGTCGGCGCCACATAGACCGCAAACATGCGGCGGGCGCTGACACGCCGGGCCGCCGCCCCGGATGGAGCCTGTTTACGATCGTAAATAGGTTCTTGAAAGGCGGTGGCACCGGGCCAGCGGGTCTAAAACTTAAGGAGAAGGCCGGCCACACGCGTCCACAAGGCGCAGGCCGGCCCCATCGCCACAAGCGATGGGTCGTCCGCCGCGCGGCGCTTGCGCCCGCCGGACGCGCCCGAGAATGACAGGAGGAGAAACCATGTCGATCCGCCACGCAGACCTGGAAGAAAAATACACGGCCCCCACCGGCCAGGTGCTGATGACCGGGATTCAGGCCCTGGTGCGCCTGCCCATGCTGCAACAACAACTGGACCGCGCCGCCGGACTCAACACCGCCGGCTACGTCACCGGCTACCGCGGCTCGCCGCTAGGCAATGTCGACCAGACCATGCAGAAGGCCGAGAAATACTTGAAGGAACACAATGTGGTGTTCCATCCCGGCCTCAACGAAGACCTCGCCGCCACCGCGGTGTGGGGCACCCAGCAGGTGAATATGTTCGACGGCGCCAAATACGACGGCGTCTACTCGCTGTGGTACGGCAAGGGCCCCGGCGTGGACCGCTCCGGCGACGTGCTCAAGCACGGCAACGCCGCCGGCACCAGCCGCCACGGCGGCGTGCTGCTGGTGGCCGGCGACGACCACGCGGCCAAATCGTCCACCTTTCCGCACCAGTCCGACCACATCCTGGCCGCCAGCATGATTCCGGTGCTGAGCCCGTCCGGGGTGCAGGAAATCCTGGACTACGGCCTGCACGGCTGGGCGATGAGCCGCTATTCCGGCTGTTGGGTGTCGATCAAGGCGATCTCCGACACCATAGAGAGTTCGGCCATCGTCGACATCTCGCCGGAACGGCTGCAGTTCAAGATTCCGGCGGATTTCCCGCTGCCCGAGGACGGCCTCAACATCCGCTGGCCGGATGCGCCGCTGGCGCAGGAAAAACGCGTGCTGCACCACCGCCTGTACGCGGCGCTGGCCTATGCCCGCGAAAACAAGCTGAACCACATCACGCTGGATTCGCCCAAGCCGCGGCTGGGCATCATCACCTGTGGCAAGAGCTATCTGGACGTGATGCAGGCGCTGGACGACCTGGGCATAGACGAGGCGCTGGCCGCCGATATCGGCCTGCGCATCTTCAAGGTGGGCATGGTCTGGCCGCTGGAGCCGGAAGGTGTGCGCCAGTTCGCCGAAGGCCTGGAAGAAATCCTGGTGGTGGAGGAAAAGCGCCAGATCATCGAATACCAGTTGAAAGAGCAGCTGTACAACTGGCGCGACGACGTGCGTCCGCGCGTGGTGGGCAAGTTCGCCGAAAAAGGCGAATGGGCGCTGCCGCACGGCGACTGGCTGCTGCCGGCCGCCGGCGAGCTGACCCCGGCGATGATTGCGCGCGCCATCGCCGGCCGGCTGGCCTTGATCTTCGACAGCCCCATCATCCACGACCGGCTGAAGTTCTACGACGAAAAAGAAGCCCAACTGGTCCAGCCGCGCGAATCCATCGCCCGCGTGCCGCACTACTGCTCCGGCTGTCCGCACAATACCAGCACCAAGGTGCCGGAAGGCAGCCGCGCCGTCGCCGGCATCGGCTGTCACTACATGGCGCACTGGATCCAGGGCGACAGCACCAAGACCTTCACCCAGATGGGCGGCGAAGGCATCACCTGGGTGGGCCAGGCGCCGTTCACCCACACCAAGCACATCTTCACCAACCTGGGCGACGGCACCTACTTCCACTCCGGCCTGCTGGCCATCCGCGCCGCGGTGGCGGCCAAGGTCAACATTACCTACAAGATACTGTACAACGACGCGGTGGCGATGACCGGCGGCCAGCATGTGGACGGCTATCTGGACGTGCCCATGATCACCCGCCAACTGGCGGCCGAGGGCATCAAACGCATCGTGATCACCAGCGACGACCCGGACAAATACCAGAACGTCCAGGGCCTGGCCGCCGGCGTGGAAGTGTTCCACCGCCGCGAACTGGACCGGCTGCAAAAAGAGCTGCGCGAAACCGAGGGCACCACCATCCTGATCCACGATCAGACCTGCGCCGCCGAGAAACGCCGCCGCCGCAAGCGCGGCGACTTCCCCGACCCGGCCAAGCGCGCCTTCATCAACCAACAGGTGTGCGAGGGCTGCGGCGACTGCGGCCAGAAATCCGGCTGCCTGTCGGTGCTGCCGGTGGAAACCCCGCTGGGCCGCAAGCGCAAGATCGACCAGTCCAGCTGCAATAAGGACTACTCCTGCGTCGAGGGCTTCTGCCCCAGCTTCGTCACCGTGGAAGGCGGCCAGCTGAAGAAATCCGCCGGCAGCAGCGCCAGCCTGAGTTCGCTGCCGGCACTGCCGGAGCCTACGATTCCACAAGTGCATGAGCCGTTCAGCATCATGGTCACCGGCGTCGGCGGCACCGGCGTGGTCACCATAGGTCAGGTGCTGGGCATGGCCGCCTACCTGGATCGCAAGGGCGTCACCGTGCTGGACATGGCCGGCCTGGCGCAGAAAGGCGGTTCGGTGTGGTCGCATGTGCGCATCGCCGACAGCCAGGACAAGCTGCACGCGGTGCGCATCGCCGCCGGCGACGCCAATCTGGTGCTGGGCTGCGACCTGGTGGTCACCGCCGCCGAGGAAGCGCTGGCCAAGATGCGCGACGGTTTCAGCCACGCCATCGTCAACAACTACGAATCGCCGACCAGCGCCTTCCTGAAGAACCCGGACGTGCGCTTCCCCAGCAAGGCGATGAAGGACGCCATCGTCGAATCGGTGGGCACCGGCCGCTACAGCGAGGTCAACGCCACCCGCCTGGCCACCTCGCTGCTGGGCGACGCCATCGCCAGCAATATGTTCATGCTCGGCTACGCCTGGCAAAAGGGTTTGGTGCCGGTGACGCTGGAAGCCATCATGGAAGCGGTGCGCCTGAACGGCGCCGCGGTCAAGTTCAACCAGGACGCCTTCAGCTGGGGCCGTCACGCCGCCCATGATCCGGCGCGCATCGAGGCGCTGGTCAGCCCGTCGGCGGTGGTGGCCTTTGTTCCACGTGAAACCCCGGACGCGGTGCTGCACCACCGCTCCAGCGCGCTGACCGCCTACCAGAACGCGGCGCTGGCCGAACGCTACAAGGCGCTGGTGGCGCGCGTGCGCCAGGCCGAGGAAGCGCTGAACCCGGCCAGCAATGCGCTGACGCTGGCGGTGGCCAAGAACTACTTCCATGTGCTGGCCTACAAGGACGAGTACGAGGTGGCGCGGCTCTACACCGACGGTCAATTCCAGCGCGAACTGGCGCAACAGTTCGACGGCGACTTCCAGCTGCGCTTCCACATCGGCGCCAGCTGGATCACCGGCGGCCAGCCGCGCAAAGTGGCTTTCGGCCCCTGGCTGCTGACCGGGATGAAGTGGCTGGCCAAGCTGCGCTTCCTGCGCGGCGGCATGCTGGACCCGTTCTCCTGGCAGTCGGACCGCAAGCTGGAGCGGCGGCTGATCGGCGAGTTCGAGCAACAGGTGGAAGCCCTGCTCGGCGGCCTGACGCTGGACGCGCTGCCGCGCGCGGTGGAGTTGGTGAAAACCTGGGAAGGCGTGCGCGGCTTCGGCCACATCAAGGAGCGCAACTACCAGCAGGCCAAGAGCAAACAGGCGCAGCTGCTGAGCGAGTTGAAGCCGGGAGGCAAAAGCCGCCAGGTGGCCTAAGAACCTGTTTACGATCTGCTGCGCTTCGTGGAGCGTTGCACGGTGAGTACCAGCTCGAAATGCTCATGTATCACTTTCGCCTTGTCTCGCCCTAGCTCGCGAGATCGTAGACAGGTTCTAAGTTGAACAGATTGAAGTTGCTGTAAACGTAGTACCCGAGTGTTCCTACAGCTTGCGGGCGTCGACCATGGTCGACGCCCTCTTTTTTTCCACCCGTTCTTTCTGCCGGCTGCGCCCATCTCGAATTGAAAATGCCAATCGCATTTTCTAGTATTGAAGATGCTGCACTGCTGCCAACTCAAAACTCGAACAATCCAATAAGGAGACTTGCCATGCCCCTGACCCCTCGCCACTGGCTGCTCGCTTCCGCCTGCGCGCTCATGCTCGGCTGCGCGTCCACTCCCGGCAGCGACCGCTGTGCCGGCCAGACCCAGCCGACCTTGCCCGGCATGGCCGCGGTGGACAATCCCGATCTGCTGAACAGCGCATTGGGCCAGCCCGGCAAAGGCGGCCTGTGCGCCGGCCAGGTGCGACGCCAGGAGCCGGCGGATCAAACCGTCACGGTCTACCGCGTGTACGACAACAATAAGGTCAATTCGCGCCTGGGCCGCTGGTGGTCGTTCAGTCAGCCGCGGGGCCCGGTGGCCGCCTACCGCGCCGCCAACGCCATCTGCCCGAGCTGGAGCCAGCTCAACCGGGTGGTGCGCTGCCAGCTGAAAGTGGGCGCGCAAGTGGCGGTGGGACCCGGCCAGAGCGCCGATTGCGCGCCAGACGCCAACTACCCGCCATCGGCGGTCAACCAGGTCTACATCCCCAACTCAGGGCCGGACACCTTGTGGGTGGAGCAATGCCAGGACATGGGCGATTTCCCGCCGACCTCTTGAGCCGGGCTCCGGATCTGCAGCGCTGCGGCGCGATAGATTGGAGCAGGGTTTGAAAACAATGTTTTAAACGTCGCGGCCGGCGAAGCAATCCACGATGAAATCGATCAACACCCTGACCTTGGCCGGCTGCGGCTTTTTATTCGGATACACCAGGTAGACCGCAGCGCCGGGCGTGTCGTAATCGGCCAGCACCCGGTGCAGCCGCCCCGCGCTCACAGCGCCGGCGGCGACGAAATCCGGCAAGCGCGCGAAACCGGCGCCGGCCTCAGCCAGCCGCTCGTTGAGGCTGTAATCGCTGATTTGCAGCCAATGCCGCGCCGCCACTTCCTCCACCTTGCCGCCTTGGGTGAACAGCCAGTGCGCGCCGGCGCGCTGGCCGGCGTGGATCACGCAAGGCAGCGCCGCCAAGTCGGCCGGCCGTTGCGGCGCGCCATGGCGCTGCAACAGGCTGTCGGCGGCCACGATCCAGTCGCGGGTATGGAACAGGCAACGCGCCACCAGCGACGGCGCCAGTTGCGGCGCGCTGCGGATCGCCAGGTCATAGCCGTCCGCCTCCAGGTCCAGCAAGGCCGGGCTGATGTCCAGCTCCAGCCGCACCGCCGGGTATTGTTGATGAAAAGCCAACAGTAGCTCGGCCATGAAGGCGCCGCCGAACATCGCCGGCACCGTCATCCGCACCCGCCCGCTCGCCTCCTCGCGCAGTTCACGCATCGCCGCGGTGGATTGCCGCAACAGTTCGCGCAGCTGGCGGCAGTACTCCAGATACCGCGCGCCGGCTTCGGTCAGCGTCAGCCGGCGCGTGCTGCGGTATAGCAGTTGCACGCCCAGCTCCCGCTCCAGCCGGCTCAACTGCTTGCTGATCTGGGATTTGGAGCTGTGCATCGCCGCGGCGGCGGCGGTGATGCTGCCGGCCTCCACTACCGCCAGGAACGCCAGCGCCAGTTCCGAAGAAGGTTCAATTGTTTCCATATTGATTCCAATAATTCCACATTTCCCCGGTTTTTCCCAAGCCGCGCGCCGCCTATGCTCAGTGCTCCCCACACCGGAATGCATGAAGGAGCGAAACATGAAGATTTTATTGATCGGCGCCAGCGGCCACATCGGCCAGACCGTCATCGCCGCCCTGGACGGCCGTCACGAGGTGATCACCGCCGGCCGCCACAGCGGGGACGTCCGCCTGGACATCGAAGACGAGAACAGCATCATCGAGCTATTCCGCCGCCTGCCCAGGCTGGACGCGGTGGCAGTGGCCACCGGCGGGCGCAACGGCCACCTGGCGCCGCTGAGCGAGATGCGCGCCGAACACTACCGCGTGGGCCTGGAATCCAAGCTGCTGGGCCAGGTCAACACCGTGCTGCACGGCATGGACAAGCTCAATGACGGCGGCTCCTTCACCCTGGTCGGCGGCGTCTGGGACCCGCAGAGCATCGTGCCGCTGTTCAGCAATCTATATATGGTCAACGGCGCGCTGGAGGCCTTCGTCGTCGCTGCCGCCACCGAGCTGCCGCGCCGCCAGCGCATCAATCTGGTGGCGCCGCTGCTCTTGAGCGAGTCCGCGCCGCAATATGGCCACCTGTTCCGCGGCGCGCCGCAAGTGTCCGCCGCCGAGGTCGCGCGCGCTTACAGCCTGAGCATAGAAGGCATACAGAGCGGGCAGATTTACCGTTTCGGCGCCGGCCACGGCTGAGGCGGCATGGTTGACGCCTCCCGTCTAAGCCATCAGCATGGTCGTTTGTTCCAACAAGAGAAAACGACCATGCGCCTTAAATCCATGCTCGCCGCCGGCCTGTGCGCCGCCCTATTCCACGCCGGCCCGGCGCTTGCCGCCGAAGACAGCGTCGCCGCCGCCAAAGCGCTGCTACAGTCCATGCGTTACGACGAGATGATCGTGCAATCCATGCAGCAGATGGAAAGCACCATGCAGCAGCAAATGGAGCAGCAGCTGTGGCAAACCCTGCCGGACTGCGCAGAAACGCCGGACTGCAAAAGCAAGGCCAGCGCGCTTTTGCAGCAGGTGCTGAAAACCCAGCAAGACTATTTCCGCTCGCCCGAAACCCGCAAATTGATGAACGAGATGCAGGTCCAGGCGCTGAGCAAGAATTTCAGCGTCGCCGAAATTCACGAGATGAACGCGTTTTATCAAACCCCCACCGGCAGCAAGATGTTGCGGCTGATGCCCAAGATCATGGCGGAAACCGGCCCGCTGCTGATGAAGGACATGGGCCAGCGCCTGCTACCCAAGCTCAAGCAGCAAATGGATGAGTTCGCGCGCCAGCACAGCGCGCGCTGAGAGCCGGTTCCAAAGTCTCGCGAGCGAGAGCGAGACAAGGCGAAAACGAGCGAAAAAGCGGAATGTACACGTGGTACATGAGTATTTCGGAGACGTTTTCAACACCGCCTCACTGAAGCGGCGGATGACAAAACGGGGCCAAGGGCCCCGTTGTCGCACTTGCGCCGCTCAGCCCTGGCGCACCACCATCGCCTGCTCAGGCGCCGGGAAGCCGCCGGCGGACAGGGTCTCGCGAATGGCGCGGTTGCTGTCGAAATACACCTGCCAGTAATCCTGCGGCTTGCAGTACGGCCGCACCGCCAGCACCGGGCCCAAGGGCGTGAACTCCAGCAGGCCGACGTCCGGCGCCGGGCTGGCCAGCACATTGGGCACCTTGGCCACCGCCTCCCGCAACAGGCTCATCGCCGCCGCGTGATCGGCGCTGGCCGCCAGCTGAGCCTTCAGGTCCACCCGCCGCTGTTCGTTGACGCTGAAGTTCTGGATAGTGTCGGAAAAGATCTTGTTATTGCCTATCAGGGTCAGCACTCCGTCCGGCGTATCCACCGCGGTGGCGAACAGGCCGATGTGCTTGACCGTGCCGACGATGCCGGCGACGCCCACCGCGTCGCCCACCTTGAACGGCCGCAGCACCACCAGGAAGATGCCGGCGGCGAAATTGGCCAGCAAGCCGCTCCAGGCCATGCCTATGGCCACGCCGGCGGCGGCGATCACCGCGGCGAAGGTGGTGGTCTGCACCCCGAAGAAGCCGAGGATGCCGATCACCAACACGATGGTCAGCGTCACATCCAGGAAGGATTTCACATACTGGCGAATGGTGTGGTCCAGCGACTTGCTGGCCAGCTTGGCGTCCAGCATCCGGGTGGCGAACTTGATCAGCCAACGGCCGACCAGCCACAGCAGGATGGCCGACACGATATTGAGGCCAATCTTCACCGCCAGATCCGCCCAGTGGCTCCAGTTGATGGCATCCATTTGTAAATCCCCTTTTTAACGGTTTCGCAACATGATTAAAGATAGGAGCTTACTGCAAAAATACCAAACGAATCTTGCGGCCTTGCCGGCCGTGGCTTCAGGCCTCCGCCAGCGCGCGGCAGGTCTCGCCTATGCCGCCCTGAATGCGCAGATCGAACGCATGATCCATGCGCGTGGGCGTGTAATTGATCAAGGCGGTGGCCACGCCGGCCTGCGCCGCCTCCAGCGGGATCAGATTGACCGGCGACACCTCCAGCGATGAGCCCAGCACCAGCAGCAGATCCGCCTGCAGCGCGGCGTCGAAGGCCAGGTCGATCAAGGGCACCGCCTCGCCGTACAGCACCACGTCCGGCTTGAGCACATCGTGGCACAGTCGGCAGATGGGCAGCGGGTGGTGCAGAATGTAGTCCAGCGCATGCGTGGTGCCGCAGCCGGGGCAGCTGGCGGTCAGCAGGCTGCCGTGCAATTCCAACACCCGGCTGCTGCCGGCGCGCGCGTGCAGGCCGTCTATGTTCTGAGTCAGCACCGTCACCCGCTTGCCCTGTTGCTCCAGTTCCGCCAGGAACTGGTGGCCGGCGTTGGGCCGATAATCGCCGATCAGCTTGATGCGGAAGATCTCGCGGAACGCCTGCCAGAACGCCTCCGGATCGCGGCGGAAATAATCGATGGACACCACCTCGGCCAGGCTCATGCTGCGCGACCACAGGCCGTTGGCGGAGCGAAAGTCGGGGATGCCGGATTCGGTGCTCATGCCGGCGCCGGTCAAGGCCACAATGGTTTCCGCCTGCTCCAGCATCTGGCGCAGGCGGTGGATTTGCTCGGACATCTATGCATTCCAGCTAGTGAATTAAGCAAAATGTTAAGCCAGGCTCGGCCCGCGGCAACCGCGCCAAGCCCCAGCTTAACTTTTTCATGACAAAGGCTCAGCCGGCCGTTGGCACAGGGTATTTGATAGCGTTCTTGGCCATCTTGTCGCGGACCGCCGCGTCCAGATCCACCCCGGTCACCATCGCCAGCCGCGTCAGGTAGAGCAGCACGTCGGCGATTTCCTCCTGCAGATGGGTGAAGCGCGCCGGATCGGCGCGCAGCGCGGCGGCTTCCTCGTCGCTCAGCCATTGGAAGATTTCCGCCAGTTCGCCCACCTCGCCCACCAGCGCCAGCATCAGGCCGCGCGGCGTGTGGTAGCGGTTCCAGTCGCGTTCATCGGCGAAACGCTGCAATGCGGCGGTGAGTTTTTCAGTAGAGATCAGGGTTTCGCTCATCGTTCTATCCGGGTTTCACGTGGAACAACAGCCGCTTGCCGCCTCAGCGCCTGTTCAAGGCTCGCGAGCAAGAGCGAGACAAGGCGTTGCGGCTGAGAAAGCGGAATGTACACGTGGTACATGAGCATTT
>NZ_JAJOHW010000022.1 GCF_021129195.1 Chromobacterium aquaticum
GAGCTGGGACAGCTGGCTGGGCGGCCCCGGCGGAGCGCGGCGGCTGGACACCCGGCTGCAACGGCCGCCCCCGGCCGGCGAGGACGCGGCATGAGCGCCGAACTGTCCGAACTGGTGGCCCGCCTCAATCCCAGCTGCCGCAAGGCGCTGGAGCTGGCCGCCCAGCGCTGCCTGCAGCAAAGCCACTACTACGTGGAAATCGAACACGTGCTGCTGGAGCTGCTGGAACTGCCCAACGGCGACCTGCCGCTGCTGCTGCCCAAGCTGGGCCTGAGCCCGGACCAACTGAGCGCGGAGCTGCGCCGCAGCCTGGACCAGTTCAAGCGCGGCGAAACCCGCGCCCCGGCCTTCTCCAGCCACACCGTGGCCTGGCTCAAGGAAGCGCTGCTGCTGGCCACGCTGCGCCAGCAGGCCAGCATCCGCTCCGGCCTGCTGCTGCTCACCCTGCTGGAGCGCGACGAGCTGCGCAATCTGCTGCTGATCGGCGCGCCCTGCCTGCTGCGCGCGCCGCGCCAGCCGCTGAGCGAACAACTGGACGCCTGGGCCGCCGCCTCGCGCGAAGCCCCGTCCGCCGCGGCGGCGGAACCGGCCGGCGCGCTGGCGCGCTTCACCCACGACCTGGTGGCCGACGCCCGCGCCGGCCGCATCGATCCCATCGTCGGCCGCGACGGCGAAATCCGCCAATGCCTGGACATCCTGCTGCGCCGCCGCCAGAACAACCCCATCCTGGTGGGCGCGCCCGGCGTGGGCAAAACCGCGGTGGCGGAAGGCCTGGCGTTGCGCATCGCCCACGAGGAAGTGCCGCCGGCGCTGGCCGGCGTCGGCCTGCTGGCGCTGGACCTGGGCCTGCTGCAAGCCGGCGCCGGACTCAAGGGCGAGTTCGAACAAAGGCTGCAAAGCGTGATGGACGACATCCGCGCCGCCGCCCGGCCCATCATCCTGTTCATCGACGAAGCCCACACCCTGGTGGGCGCCGGCGCGGCCGAGGGCCACAGCGACGCCGCCAACCTGCTCAAGCCGGCGCTGGCGCGCGGCGAGCTGCGCACCGTGGCCGCCACCACCTGGCAGGAATACAAGAAATACTTCGAACGCGACCCGGCGCTGGCGCGGCGCTTCCAGCCGGTGCAAGTGGAAGAACCGGACGAAGACCGCGCCGTGGCCATGCTGCGCGGCGTCGCCGCCCGGCTGGAACAACACCACGGCGTGCGCATCCTGGACGCCGCCATCCACGACGCGGTCAAGCTGTCCCACCGCTACATCTCCGGCCGCCAGCTGCCGGACAAGGCCATCAGCGTGCTGGACACCGCCTGCGCCCGCGTGGCGCTGGCCCAACACGACCAGCCGCCGCAGCTGGAAAACCTGCGCCACCGCCAGGCCATGCTGGACGAGGAACTGGAGCGGCTGCTGAACGAACAGGCCACCGGCCTGGACCACGCCGCCCGCATCGCCGCGCTGCGCCAAGACAGCGCGCGCCAGCTGCAAGCGATGCGCGAACTGACCGTGCGCTGGCAGGACGAATTGCGCGCGGTGCGCGAAATCCTGCGCACCCGCCAGCAACTGCTGGACTTCCTGGCCAGCGAGCCCGAGCTGCCCGCCGGCGAACCGCCGCTGCTGCTGGAAGAAGCCGAAGACGGGCCAGCGACCGCCGACGAGGACGAAGCCGCGGACCCGGCGCTGCGGCTGGCGGAACAACTGGCGCGGCTGGAAGCCGGCCTGGACGCGCTGCGCCAGGACGACCCGCTGGTGCCGGAACACGTGGACTCCAAGGCGGTGGCCGCCGTCATCGCCGGCTGGACCGGCATCCCGGTGGGCAAGATGCTGGCCGACGAAGCCTACGCCATCCGCACCCTGGCCCAGCGCATGGGCCAGCGCGTGATCGGCCAGCCGGCAGCGCTGGGCAAGATCGCCCAACGCATCCAGGCCTACCGCGCCGGCCTGACCGACCCCGGCAAGCCGGTGGGCGTGTTCCTGCTGCTCGGCCCCACCGGCGTCGGCAAGACCGAAACCGCCTACGCGCTGGCCGACGCGCTCTATGGCGGCGAACGCAATCTGATCGTGGTCAACCTGGCGGAATACCAGGAAGCCCATAGCGTCAGCCAGCTCAAGGGCGCGCCGCCCGGCTATGTCGGCTACGGCCAGGGCGGCGTGCTGACCGAAGCGGTGCGGCGCAAGCCGTATAGCGTGGTGCTGCTCGACGAAATCGAGAAAGCCCACCCGGACGTACTGGAAGCCTTCTACAACGTGTTCGACAAGGGAGTCATGGAAGACGGCACCGGCCTGACGGTGGACTTCAACAACACCATCATCCTGGCCACCAGCAATGTGGGGGCGGAGCTATTGCAAACCACGCCAGGCGAACAGCTCGACACCCAGTTGTTCGACGAACGCCTGCGCAAGACGCTGCTACAAACCTTCCGCCCCGCCTTCCTCGCCCGCATGACCGTGGTGCCCTATCCGCCGTTGGCGGAACGCACATTGGAAAACATCGTGATCAACAAGCTGGAAAAACTGCAAGCCCGCTATAAGGCGGCGACAGGGAAACAATTCGATTTCGACCCGGCCATTGTGAAAGCGGTATTGGCCAAATGCAGCTCTGCTGGCGCGCGGGATATCGAGAATGTATTGATGGAACAGGTGACGGGGAAGTTGGCGGAGTGGGTGTTGGAGTGAAATATCAACTCATATACGATGGTGATTTATGATAATAGTTAAAATCAACTCAAAGAACACGCTGATAATATCCCACAGCAAGGCGCTTAATCCAAACGATGAAAGCATATTTCCACTACGCGCCCTGAAAGAACATTTACTCAAATCAAAAGAGCAAACTTTCGTAGAGACATGCACTGAAGATATTGCATGGGCATTTTTCTCATACCGCATACCAAAACAAACTCATGGCATGCTGAGGATCTTATTTCACGAATGGGTGACCGCACCAATAAAATTTGGTAGTGAGGGTACATACATATCCTTGGACTCAAAAAGTAGGTTTGCACAGGGAGCAAACAGCATCATACAAAGCACCCAGCACAAATATTTTGAAAGCGTCGAATATCTTGCATTCGCTTTAATGGGAAATCTAGCAGCAACTGAATGCCGAAAGAAAGAAGAAAATCTTGCACTGGACATACTCGCCAATCTCGCAACTTATGAAGAAGTTGTCATAGACCCTATAATAACAGGAATAAAAGGGCTTATCTCTTGCAATAGATACAAGCCCCCCGCCCCCGGAAAGTCCATGTATGGCCCGGCGGCTGTAGTGGATTGGACCAAAGATATCGTAAAAGAGCTAAGAAGCGCCCCGCCAATTGAAAGACTGTATAAGAAGATCGCAGCGATACATGATTTTTCTCAGGCAAACCGAGACAGCGATGAGTTCCTGCATGAAAAGCGCAATGATCATCGTGACATGCGCGTCAACAAATACAGTCTAAATGAGGGCCATGCGGATGTTATTGCGGCTCGAATAAGAGGCATATCAATTTGGGCGGGAAAATCTGGTTCTACGATCGACATAATTCAAGCTACAAAACTAGTCAGTCAAGTCAACGAAAAAGAACTGGCCGCTTTAACGCTCTGCATTGCAGCTTTCTTTCATTTTATGCCTACATCACAAAGCTCCACGCACACCTATCACGAGGTGGTCTCAGGCGCCTCTACAGTAGATGGCAGGATTCTTAGTTATTTACCGGACATGCCACCCACTCCGCCGGTATCTTTTATTTACTCAAAAAAGCAGCTTCCACCTGGAAGCTTGTATTTATCAAAGCTATAAAAACAAGACCATTTTGGTTATTTTAAAAGGAGTAAACACATGGGTAGTTGCGACACGCATGGAGCCTTTAATGGAAACACCTGCCCGCAGTGCACCAATCACATTCAGATTCTAAAGATAATAAAAATACCTGATTACATGGAGCCAGTCATCGGGGCAACGCTTTTAGCGTCCAATCTTCCCGCCGCCATGCGTGTACGACTACTCAGTACGGTAGCCCCCCAAAATGTGCACTCCCAAATTCTTAGCCAAGGCTTAATGCCTCAATCAATGTTAAAGAAAACTGAAGGATTAACCCCGCCGATTGATAAATTTGCAAAGGACTCCAAAAACAGGATATATCTTGGCGGCGGCACAAGCACAACAGTCTATTCAAATATCAGGGGCTTGAGCGAAGTCAATCCTGACTGGATCAAGACTACAAAAAATTCCCGATTCCAGTGCGCATTTCTCTTCAGGCCAACGCTTGGAATACTGAAGTATCCACTTATTGTAATTGTACCCGAGGACTTATTTCTAAAAAACTTCATGAAAGACGAATTCTCTGTAGTCAAGATATTTAAAGAGCGCTTCATGGGCTTCAGCAACACAGTACCGATCCCTGGTGCCGTAAAAAGCGTTGAGCATTTCACTCTTGTTCCAAAGTACTTCTTGGCGTCAACTCACTTTAGCCCTCAGTCAATAATTCATGAAGCATGGCAAGGGCAAATCTTAAACCCAGCAAGATTCATGCGAGGGGTTTCTTTTTCGGGGATAGGGTCGGCATTAATATTTAACTGGGTCAGAAATAAACATTCCACCCAAGAAAAGCATTGAAATTAGATGAGCTTTCAAAAGAAAATATTTGTGAGCGATATATGATAATAAACCAAATCAATTGAGGTTTTTGATGCCCCGCCCCACCAACACCAGCCTCTCCCTCAGCGCCTCCGCCCTGACGGATCTCTACCCCCAGACGCTTTCCGGGGACGAGGCGTTGAACGAGCTGGGCAGCTTGACCCTCAATGGCGACAGCGCCACCGCGCTGACGTTGAGCAGTGCCGTGGCCACGCATATCACCGCCACCCTCCACAACGACGCCAACCAGCGCCCCCTCGATGCCCTGGTCGCAGAGATCCGCCAGCTCCCTGCCGATGCCACCGCCGACCGCTATCAGGTGGTGCTGCGCCCCTGGCTCTGGTGGCTGACCCTGGCCAGCAATAACCGGGTGTTCCAGAACCTCTCCACCAGCGACATCGTCACCACCATCTTCAAGGCCCATGGCTTCACCGATTTCAAGCTGTCGCTGACCGGTAGCTACGAGCCGCGCGAGTATTGCGTGCAGTACGGCGAAACCGACTTCGCCTTCGTCTCGCGCTTGCTGGAGGAGGAAGGCATCTTCTGGTTCTTCACCCACGAGGACGGCAAGCACACCCTGGTGCTGGGCGACAGCAGCGACGTCTTCGTGCAGATTCCCAACGGGCCGAAGGTGCCCTACCTGGGCCAGGGCATGGGCCAGCGCGAGCTGCTTGGCATCCGCTCGGCGCAGTACAGCGTGCAGGCGGTGAGCGGGGTGTACAGTGCCACGGATTACGCCTTCACCACTCCCACCACCTCGCTGTACAGCAATGCCGAGGCGGTGGCCGGGCCGTTGTCGATGTACGAGCACCCGGGCGGCTATATCGCCAAGGCGCGCGGCGATGCCTTGACCAAGCAGCGCGTAGACGGGCTGCGCAGCCAGGAGAAGCGCCTGATCGGCGAGAGCGACTGCCGCTGGCTGGTGCCCGGCCACTGGTTCACCCTCAGTGGGCATGACGACACCAGCCTCAATATCGACTGGGTGGTGACCGCCGTCACCCATGACGCCAGCCACGAACACTACCGCAGCCGCTTCGAGGCCATTCCCAAGGCCACCGCCTACCGCCCGCCCCGGCTCACACCCAAGCCGCGCATGCACACCCAAGACCGTAGGTTGGGCTTTCCCCTTCACCCATAAAATGAACGCAATCCATTAACCACCATGCCCCGCCCCTCCGACAAAACCACCCCGCTCTCGCTCAGCGCCCCGGCGCTGAAAGCGCTGTACCCGGACAGCCTGTCCGGCGACGAGGCGCTGAACGCGCTGGGCAGCTTCACCCTGGCCGGCTTCAGCGACAGCGCGCTGACGCTGGACAAGGCGGTGGCTTCCCACCTGACGCTGAGCCTGCGCCGCGACGACAACACCCGGCCGCTGGACGGCCTGTGCGCGGCGATACGCCAGTTGCCGGGCGACGCCACCGCGGACCGCTACAGCGTGACGCTGCGGCCCTGGCTGTGGTGGCTGAGCCTGGCCGGCAACAACCGTATCTTCCAGAACCAGAGCGTGCCGGACATCGTAAAAGCGGTGTTCGCCGGCCACGGCTTCAGCGACTACCAGCTGAAACTGGACGCCACCTATCCCAAGCGCGAGTACTGCGTGCAATTTGGCGAAAGCGATCTCAATTTTGTGATGCGGCTGCTGGAAGACGCCGGCATCTTCTGGTTCTTCACCCACGCCGACGGCAAACACACCCTGGTGCTGGCGGACGGCAACAGCCATTTCCCGGACTGCCCCAATAACGCCAAGATCCCCTACCTGGGCCAGGACCTGGGCGGGCGCGAGCTGGAAGGCGTGCGCAGCGCCGGCATCAGCCGCCAAGCGGTGGCCGGCGGCTACCGCGCCGGCGATTACGAATTCACCACCGCCAGCGCCTCGCTGTACGCGCAGGCGCTGGCAAAGTCCGACCTGCCCAACCTCTACCAATACCCGGGCGGCTACGCCAAGAAGGCCGATGGCGACGCGCTGGCCAAGCAGCGCAGCGACGGCCTGCGCGCCGAGGAAGTGGAACTGGTGGGCGACAGCGATTGCCGCTGGCTGATGCCCGGCCACTGCTTCACCCTGAGCGGCCACCCGGACCCGGCCTGCAATATCGCCTGGGTAATAACCCGCGTCAGCCACGAGGCCGGCCAGCAGCATTACCGCAACCGCTTCTCCGCCATTCCCAAGGCCACGCCCTATCGCCCGCCGCGGCTCACCCCCAAGCCGGTGATGCACCCGCAGGTGGCCAAGGTGGTGGGCAAGGCCGGCGAGGAGATCTGGACCGATAAATACGGCCGCGTCAAAGTGCAATTCCCCTGGGACCGCGACGGCAAGGACGACGAATCCAGCTCCTGCTGGCTGCGGGTGATGCAGCCGTGGAGCGGCAAGGGCTTTGGCATGCAGTTCATCCCGCGCATCGGCCAGGAAGTGATTGTCAGCTTCATCGACGGCGACCCGGACAAGCCGCTGGTCAGCGGTTGCGTCTACAACGGCGACAACGCGCTGCCCTACGAACTGCCGGCCAAGCAGGCGCAGTCCGGCCTCAAGACCAACTCGACAAAAGGCGGCGGCGGCTTCAACGAGTTGCGCTTCGACGACAGCAAGGACAAGGAGGAAGTGTTCTTCCAGGCGCAAAAGGACTACACGGTGAAAGTGCTTAACGACGCGGCCGCCGACGTGGGCCACGATGAAACCCTGGTGGTGAAGAACGAGCGCAAGCGCAGCGTCACCGAGGGCAACGACAGCCTCAGCGTGGACAAGGGCAACCGCACCGTGGAAGTGAAAACCGGCAATGAAACCCTCAACGTCAAGGGCAAGCGCACGGTCAAGGTGGAGGGCGACCAGAGCCACAGCACCGGCGGCAATCACGAACACAAGGTCAGCGGCAACTACACGCTGACCGTGGACGGCAACCTCACGCTCAAGGTGACGGGCACCATTACCTTGCAAAGCGGCGGCGCCTTCACCGCCAAGAGCGACGCCGCCTACACCGCCCAGGCCGGCACCAGCCTGACCAACAAGGCCGGCACCGGGCTCACCAACCAGGCGGGCACCGAGCTGACCAATAAAGCCGGCACCACGCTGACCAACGACGCCGGGGTGTCGCTGACCAATAAGGCCAGCGCCAGCCAGACCGTGGACGGCGGCGGCATGCTCACCCTCAAGGGCGGGCTGATCCAGCAGAACTGATGCGATGGCGGAACCGATAGACATCCAGCAAGACCAACAGCGCTTCGTCGGCCAGTTGGGCGACGGCAAGCTGCAAGGCCCGGCGCGCATCGACCAGGCCGGCGCGCCGCTGGCGCGCTTCCACTACCAGGACGGCCAGTTGCACGGCCCGGCCACCTTGCTGCACCCCGGCGGCCAGCCCTCCGCCCAGCTGCATTACCAGCGCGGCCAGTTACACGGCGCCGCGCAGTACTGGTCGCCGGAGGGCGCGCTGCAACGCCAGGCTCATTACCGCCACGGCCTGCCGCACGGCGAAACCCGCACCCTGTTTCCCAACGGCCAAACGGCGGAGCTGGCGGTCTACCGCAAGGGCCTCAAGCACGGTCTGCAACAACGCTACCACCCCAACGGCGCGCTGGCGGAACGGCAGAACTTCATCGAGGGCAAGCCGCTGGGGCCGCCGGAGCGCTTCGCCGACGACGGCCGGCCGCTGAACGCGGACGGCAAGCCGATGGCGCGCTGGCGCTGGTGGTGGCATAGAATGATGGGGTGAAGACACGGCCGCCCGCTGACTTGGCGCCGGTTCAACGTCTCACCCGTTAAAAGCAAGACCAGGGCAACAACAAAGAAAGCGGCGTCTTCCGTTGCCGCTAGTGGATTAAGTCATGTGACATCAAGGGATTTGCCGGCAGCGCCTATCGTCTTGAGGAGCCTGAATATGCCCGCTCTCGTCATCGCAATGCTGATTTGCCTGGGCATGCTAGGCTGGCCGCCGGCCGCCAGCGCCGCCTCCGTGGTCAAAATCGCGTCGGACGACTGGTGTCCCTATATCTGCGCGGATCAAAGCCGGATCATCGGCGGTTATTTGGTGGAGCTGACGGATCAGGTGCTGAACTCGCAGGGGTATCAAGTGGAGGCTATATTCCTGCCCTTGAACCGCGCGATGAAGATGGCCGAGGAAGGCGTTATCGATGGCATCTATGCGCCGGCGCTGGATCAGCGCCTGCTGCTGAGCAAGCCGATGGCTTATTCACGCGCCTGCTTTTATACCCTCAAGGACAGCAATTGGCGCTACCACGGCTTGCCATCCCTGGCCCATCAATCGCTAGGGCTGATCGCAGACTACGGCTACGACGGCGGCGCTTTCGATGACTGGCTCCTTACCGCCAAGGCGCAAGGTTTTCACATTGAGTCCAATATTGGCCAGACCGCCGGCAGCACCAATATCAAAAAGCTGTTACTGAAGCGGTATTCCATCCTGCTGGAGCATGAGACGGTGATGAATCACTTGATTGCCGTGATGCGGGTGGACGGCAGCCTGCGCAAAGCCGGTTGCCTGGAGCAAGCGCTGACCATCGTCATCGGCGTGGGCAGGAGCAATCCCAACGCTCACGCCCTGGTCCGGGCGATCAACACCGGCCTGGAGACGATCAGGGCATCGGGACAACTCGATGGGCTGAAAACGAAATACAAGATCAGCACGGAGTGAACACCGGTTCAAAGCCTAGCGAGCGCAAGGCATGGCAAGCCACGGCAAAGGCGGCTCGCGCCTCCGCTAGATGAGCATATTGCAACCGCACTCAACTCAAGCTCCCAGCAAACGCGGCTGACGATGAAGCAGCCCTCGCCCCGTCATTAGCTGGCAATTAGAACAGGTGCAACCCGCCAAACCCCTGTTCAGAGCCTTCTGCGTCTTGTTGCCCGCCCGCACAGGCCATAGAATCCCGCCACTATCTATCTTTAAGAAACTGTTCAAAGTCTGCTGCGCGCCGGCGATGCATCGCCGACGCGCAGCAGATCGTAAACAGCTTCTCTGAGCCGAAAGCATCTCTCGGACACCCCCTCATGGGGGTGCTTTTATTTTTGCGTTTGGAAACCGCCATGGACCTCAGCACCCTGCTCGCCAGCTTCGC
>NZ_JAJOHW010000023.1 GCF_021129195.1 Chromobacterium aquaticum
CGCGCTGCTGGCCGCCGCCGGCGATGGCCCGCACCAGGCGGCGGACACGCTGCGCAACCACCCCGGCCAGGGCGTGACCGGCCAGCTGGATGGCCATGCCTGGCGCATAGGTTCGCCGGAATTCATCGCCTCCCAATTGGGCGACTGCCCACTGCCCGCCGTCGACTGGCACGGCGACAAGACCTTGATCGCGCTGGCGGACGAAACCGAACTGGTGGCGCTGTTCGCCATCGGAGACGCGGTGCGCGCCGACGCGGCGCCGCTATTGCGCCAACTGAAACAGCGCGGCCTGCGCGTGCACCTGCTCAGCGGCGACGGTGCCGGCGCGGTGGCCAGCCTGGCGCGCCAATTGGACATCGACGCCCACATCGCCCGCGCCACGCCGGAAGACAAGCTGGCCTACGTCGGCCAGCTGCAAGCCGCCGGCAAGCGCGTGCTGATGGTGGGCGACGGCATCAACGACGCGCCGGTATTGGCCAAGGCCGACGTGTCCATCGCCATGGGCGGCGGCACCGACGTGGCGCGCGCCAGCGGCGACATGGTGCTGATAGGCGATAAGCTGGGCCTGATCGCCAGCGCCTTCGAACTGTCGCGCAAGACCTTGTCTGTGATTCGTCAAAACTTGTGGTGGGCCGCCGCTTACAATATCGTGGCGCTGCCCTTGGCCATCACCGGCCATGTCACGCCGTGGATCGCCAGCCTGGGCATGGCGTCCAGCTCTCTCATCGTAGTCGGCAACGCCCTCCGGCTGGTCAAACGGAAATCCTGATGGAAAGCTTGTATCTGCTCATCCCGCTCAGCCTGGTGCTGGCCTTCGTCATCGGCGGCATTTTCTGGTGGGCCACCCGCAATGGCCAGTTCGACGACATGGAAGGCCCGGCCCACCGCATCCTGATGGACGACGACAAGCCCAAGGACGGCGACGCCGACGCGCGCCGCGACTGAAACCCCCGCCAGCCGGAACCCTCGCGCTCCGGCCCCTCCTCCCGCCCCACCCAAACTGAATAAAATCAAGAACAAAGCGTCACAATCGCTTTTGTTTTCCGGTTTTTGCTGTAAAATCGCGCACCTTGAGCAATATTAGCTAATCATCATCTAATTATCGTTGGATCCGCCTTGTCCGGCGCAGCGCCGGCCTGTCAACTTCCGCATCTTCATCTCAGGGTTGTTCGTGAATACCATACAAGCTCTCATCGGCATGCTGTTCCTGCTCGGCACCGCATACGCGCTTTCCACCAATCGCAAGGCCATCAACTGGCGCATCGTGCTGATCGGCCTGATCATGCAAAGCACGCTGTTCCTGGTCATCAACTATGTGCCCGCCGCGCGCGCGGTGTTCGAAGCCTTCGGCTCCGGCTTCGCCAAAGTGCTGACCTTCTCCGGCGAAGGCGCCAGCTTCGTGTTCGGCGACCTGGCCAAACCCAGCGGCAGCATGGGCTTCTTGTTCGCCTTCATGGTGCTGCCGGTGATCATCTTCTTCTCCGCCTTCAGCGCCCTGCTCTACCATCTGGGCATCCTGCAGCGCGTGGTGGCCGGCATGGCCTGGGTGATGAAGCGCAGCATGGGGCTGTCCGGTCCGGAAAGCCTGACCGTGGCCGGCAACATCTTCCTCGGCCAGACCGAGGCGCCGCTGCTGATCCGCCCCTATATCCAGCACATGACCCGTTCCGAGCTGGCTTGCGTGATGATTGCCGGCATGTCCACGCTGGCCGGCGGCGTGCTGGCCGCCTACGTCGCCTTCCTCGGCGGCAGCAATCCGGCTGAGCAGGCCAAGTTCGCCACCTATCTGCTGATGGCCTCCTTCATGAACGCGCCGGCGGCCGCGGTGTTCGCCAAGATCATCTATCCGGAAACCGACCGCGACCACGCCTCCGGCGACAAGCTGGACTACAGCCAGGACGACGATCAGGGCAGCTTCATCAACGCCATCGTCAACGGCGCGATGTCCGGCATGAAAATGGCCGCCGCGGTGGCCACCATCATCCTGGCCATCGTCTCCATGATCGCGCTGGCCAACTTCGTGGTGAAGGACGGCATCGGCGCCGCGCTGGGCGTCAACGAAATGATCAAGGCCTCCACCAACGGCGTGTTCGACGGCCTGACGCTGCAATACCTGTTTGGCCAGGCCTTCCGCGTGTTCGCCTTCATGATGGGCGTGAGCTGGCACGAAACCCTGGAAGTGGGCAGCCTGCTGGGCCAGAAGATCGTGGTCAACGAGTTCATCTCCTACCTGGACCTGGCCAAGATGAAAGCCGCCGGCACCCTGTCACCGCAGGCCATCCTGATCTCCACCTTCGCGCTATCCAGCTTCTCCAACTTCAGCTCGGTGGGCATCTGCGTCGCCGGCATCGGCGCGCTGGCGCCGTCGCGGCAGAAGGAACTGGCCCAGATCGGCATGCGCGCGCTGGCCGCCGCGGTGATGGCGGGTTTCATGACCGCGACCACGGCCGGCCTGTGGATGTCGATTTTCTAAGAGCCTGCTCAAAGTCTGCTGCGCTTCGGCGATACGGCGTTGAAAACGAGCTCAAAATGCTCATGTACCACCTGTACATTCCGCTTTTTCGCTCGTTTTCGCCTTGTCTCGCTCTTGCTCGCGAGACTTTGAACAGGTTCTAAAAACAATCGCCGCGCACAAAACGCCTGATACTGCATTGCGCCGACTTGCCGTACCACTTGTACTGTCTGCGTCGGCGCGCCTTGTCTCAGGCGTTTGTCCGCGGCGCCTTAATCTTTATGCAACATGCCACCCCGCGCTCCGGCGCGGGGTTTTTCATTAACCCGCGGCGGCGTGCTAAGCTGCCGCCATTTTCACGCGCGGCACCGCCAATGGAACGCAAACACTGGGATATCTTCTGCGCCGTGGTCGACAACTACGGCGACATCGGCGTCGCCTGGCGGCTGGCGCGCCGGCTCGCCCATGACTTCGGCCTGGAAGTGCGGCTATGGGTGGACGACCTGGCCAGCTTCGCCCGCATCGCGCCCGATCTGGACCCGGCCCTGCCGGCCCAGCGTCTGGCCGACATCGACGTCCGCCACTGGCCGGCGGACGGCCCGCCCGCGGACACCGTGCCCGCCGAGGTGGTGATCGAGGCCTTCGGCTGCCGGCTGCCGGAGCACTTTGAACAGGCGATGGCCACCAAGGCGCTCAAGCCGGTGTGGATCAATCTGGAATACCTGTCGGCGGAAGACTGGACCCGCGGCTGCCACCGCCAGCCCTCGCCGCATCCGCGGCTGCCGCTGACCAAGCATTTCTTCTTCCCCGGCTTCGAGGCCGACACCGGCGGCCTGATCTGCGAGCAAGGCCTGCTCGATACCCGCCGCCAGTGGCAGGACGACGCGCTGGCGCGCCGCGCCTACTGGCAGCTGCTGGAACTGCCCGAGCCGGCCGCGGACGAGTGGCGGGTCAGCCTGTTCGCCTATGAAAACCCGGCCGTTACCAGCCTGCTGGCCACCTGGGCGCTGGGCGAGCGTCCGGTCACCTGCCTGGTGCCGGAGGGCAAGGTGCTGCCCGACGTCGCGCGCGTGTTCGGCCACCCGCTGCGCGCCGGCATGCTGGCGCGCCAGGGTCCGCTGACGGTCAAGGTGCTGCCGATGACTGACCAGGACAGCTACGACCTGCTGCTATGGTCCTGCGACCTCAACCTGGTGCGCGGCGAAGACAGCTTCGTGCGCGCGCAATGGGCGGGCCGGCCGTTGCTGTGGCATATCTACCCGCAGGACGACGCAGCCCACCTGGCCAAGCTTGATGCCTTTTTGTCACAGTACGGCGCGGCGCTGCCGAATCCAGCGGCGCAAGCGCTGAGCGCCGCCAGCCATGCGTGGAACCACGGCGCCGACATGGCGGCCGCGTGGACGGAATTGGCCGCATGGCTGCCGGTTTGGCGCGAGCATGCCGCGGCTTGGCCGGAAAAATTGCTGGCCGATGGCGATCTGGGCGACAGACTGCTGCACTTTGTCCGGGAAATCGGCTAGAATACGCCGTTTTTCGGAAACCTTTTTTTCCGACTTCAATCAAGAGTTTGGGACTTTTAGTAATGAAAACCGCACAAGAACTCCGCGCCGGCAACGTATTCATGGTAGGCAGCGACCCGATGGTCGTGCAGAAGGCTGAATTCAGCAAATCCGGCCGCAACGCCTCCGTTGTGAAAATGAAGATGAAGAACCTGTTGACCGGCGCCGGCAGCGAAGCCGTATACCGCGCCGACGACAAGTTCGACGTCATCGTGCTGGACCGCAAGGACTGCACCTACTCCTACTTCGCTGATCCGATGTACGTGTTCATGGACACCGAATTCAATCAGTACGAAGTGGAAGCCGACAACCTGGGCGACACGCTGAACTTCATCGTCGACGGCATGGAAGAAGTGTGCCAAGTGACCTTCTACGACGGCAAGGCCATCTCGGTTGAACTGCCGACCACCGTGATCCGCGAAGTGGAATACACCGAACCGGCCGTGCGCGGCGACACCTCCGGCAAAGTGCTGAAGCCGGCGCGCCTGGTGGGCACCACCTTCGAAGTTCAGGTTCCGGCCTTCGTCAACACCGGCGAAAAGATCGAAATCGACACCCGCACCAACGAATTCAAGAAGCGCGCCTAAGCGCCCTCTTGCTTCGCAGTGCCCAAAGCCGCCCGGCGCCATGCGCCGCGCGGCTTTTGTTTTGAGCGGCGCCGGACGACGCCTCAGCGTCCGGCCGCGGCGAGCGCCTCGTCCTGCCCCGCCGGCAAGACCCGCCGCCGCGCGAATTCCAGCCACAGCGCGGCGACGCGGCGCGGCTGCTCCATCATCGGCAGATGACCCACCTGCTCCAGTATCTGCTTTTCGCTGCCGGCGATGGCGGCGGCGAAGCAATCCGCGTCCTCCACGTGCAGGATGCGGTCCTCGCGCCCCCAGACAATCAGCGTCGGCGCCTGGATGCTCGCCAACAAGGGCCGCTGATCCACGCTGTCGAACAGGTCATCGAAAATCTTGCGCTCCACCTCGACGCGCTCCGCCTTGCGCGCCGCCGCCACCTCGATGGCGAAGCCGGGCACTCGCGGCGGCTGGTACATCGCCCAGTCCAGCATTGCCCGCACCCCTTCCGCGCTCGTCATGTCCAGCATCGGGTTTTCACCGCTACGCTGCCACAGCTCGGCCATTTCACTGGCGCTGACGCCAGCGCCGGCGGCGTTGAGCAAGGTCAGGCTGGCCACCGCCCGCGGATAGCGCGCGGCGAAGTTGGCGGCGATGGCGCCGCCCATGGAGTTGCCGATCAAATGGACATGCTCCGCGCCCCAGACCGCCAGAAAGGCGCGCAAGCGATCCGCCTGCGCCTCCACCCGGTAGCTGATGTCCAGGCCGGACATGCTGTCGCCGTGGCCGGGCAAATCCGGCACGATCAGCCGGAAGCTCTTGGGCAGGCAGCGCGCCAGCATCGCCCAGTGGTCCTTTTCCGCGCCAAAGCCATGCAGCAACACCAGCACCGGCGCACCAACCGGCGCCGCGCGCTCCAGCCAGCTTAACTCGCCCTGCTCCAGGCTGCGCCGCCGCGGCCTCAGCCCGGCCCAGCGCCGTTGCTGACGCACGCCCCAGTCAAACAACCATTGCTTGCCATTCCAGATCCAGCGTCGCCACATTGCAGCCTCCTTGGAAAACCATCGATGGTGAATAGTGCTTAGAGCCTGTTCAAAGTCTCGCGAGCAAGAGCGAGACAAGGCGAAAACGAGCGAAAAAGCAGAATGTACACGTGATACATGAGCATTTTGAGCTTGGTTTCAACGCCCATTTCTATCCATCCCGCCGACGCGCAGCAGACTTTGAACAGGCTCTTAGCCGCGCTCCAGCACCTGCGCCACCCGCTGCCGCAAAGCCGGCAACAGCTCGGCCTCGAACCAGGGATGGCGGCGCAGCCACAGCTGATTGCGCGGGCTGGGATGCGGCAAGGGCAGCAAGGCCGGCCAGTGCTCGCGCCAGCGCTCCACCGCCTCGGTCAGCCGCGGATAGCGGCCCGGCAGATGATAGCGCTGCGCGTACTGCCCCAGCAGAATCGTCAATTGCAGATGCGCCAGGCCGGCCAGCAAGGGCTGGCGCCAGGCGGCCGCGCATTGCGGCGGCGGCGGCAAATCGCCGGACTTGCCGGTGCCAGGGTAACAGAAAGCCATCGGCAGGATGGCGATGCGGGTTTCATCGTAAAACACCGTCTTGTCCACGCCCAGCCAATCGCGCAAGCGCTCGCCGCTGGGGTCGTCGAATGGCAAGCCGGACGCGTGCACGCGCCGCCCCGGCGCCTGGCCGGCGATCAGGATGCGCGCGTCCGGATGCCATTGCAGCACCGGGCGCGGGCCAAGTGGCAGGCTGTCCACGCACAGCCGGCAGGCGCGCACTTCCCGCAGCAGACCGGCGGCGTCCATGCGTGTCGCCGTTTACAGCACCACGCCGACCGGCGGCTGGTCGTGGGTCTGGCCGACGGACTGGTGCGGCAGCTCCAAATAGCTGCGCGATTGCATCTCGGTCAGCCGGCTGGCGGTGCGGAAGAATTCGCTGGCCTGCACCCCCTCGGTGTATAGCTGTTCCGGCTCGGCGGCGGCGGAAGCCACCAGCTTGACGCGGTTGTCGTAGAACACGTCCACCAGCCAGGTGAAGCGGCGGGCGATGGACGCCTCGCGCGCGGTGATCCTGGGGATGCCGCTGACGAAGACGGTATGGTATTCGGTGGCGATTTCCAGGTAATCGGTCTGCGCGCGCGGGCCGTCGCACAGGGCCAGGAAATCAAACCAGATCACCCCGGCGGCCAGGCGCTTGACCGGAATCTCGCGGCCCAGCACCTCGATGGCGCGTTTTTTCTGCTCCACGCCGTGGCTCAGGCGCTGGAACAGCTGCTCCATCTTCTCCTCGTTAGCCGCGTCAGCGGGCACCATGAACAGCGGTTCGCGCGTCAGCTCGCGCAGCCGGTAGTCGTTGCCGCCGTCCACGTTCAGCACTTTCAGCTCGCGCTTGATCAACTCGATGGTGGGCAGGAAGTTCTGCCGTTGCAGGCCATTGGGATAGAGACTATCCGGCGCGTAATTGGAAGTGGTGACCAACACCACGCCGCGCTCGAACAAGGCCGACAGCAGTCGGCCCAGCATCATCGCGTCGGCGATGTCGCTGACGTGGAATTCATCGAAGCACAGCAGGCGGGTGTCGCGGGCGATCTTGTCGGCATAGGCCAGCAGCGGGTCCTTGCTACCGGCCAGCGCGCGCAGCTCGCGGTGCACCTCGGCCATGAAGTTGTGGAAATGGATGCGGCGCTTGCGGCGGTAAGGCACGCAGGCGTAGAAGGCGTCCATCAGAAAACTCTTGCCGCGCCCCACTCCGCCCCAGAAATACAGGCCCTTGGGCACGTCCGGGCTGCGCAGGCTACGTCCGAGAAAGCGATTACGCTTGCTCTTGAACTCCACCAGCTGGTGCCACAGCAGGTCCAGCTCCTCGATCGCCGCCGCCTGGGCCGCGTCGTGGATGAAGCCGGGTTTTTCGCTGGCGGCCTGATACCAGGCCTTGGGGCTGAGATGGGCATTCCCATCCGGGGAGAAAGTATGCTGGGACATGGGTGGCGGAGTGTGCAAACGCTATAAATGATACGGCCTGCCATCATACCCCGTTTGCGCGCGCGGGCAAAAACGATGCCGCCGCCCGCAGGCGGCGGTGTTCGCCATCCTGCTCAGACTTCGCCGTTTCTCTGCGCCCGCACCTTGGCCAGCAGTGCGTCCAATACCTCTCTGCTTCTCTCCGGCGCTGCCGCGGCAATCGCGTACTTGCCGTCCACCACCAGCATGGGCGTGCTGAAGACCCGGTAATCCTTGGTGAACTTGGCGATGGCCTCCACTTGCGCCTTGACCGCGAAGGAATGGTACACCGCCATGGTCTTGGCCACGTCCACGCCCGGCTGACGGCGCAGCCAGGTTTCAAACTCCGCCGCCTCACCCAGATTGATCTTGTCGTGCTGCACCGCACGGAAGGCCGCGCCATGCAGGCGCTCCATCAGACCGGACACGTTCAAGGTGGCGAATACCCGCGCATACCCTTCCATCGGCTTGCCCCATACCACATGCTTGCGCACCACGCTCACATCCGCCGGCTGGGTCTTCAACCAGGCCGATACCGCTGCGTCCTGAGCATAGCAATGCCGGCATGGGTAAGAAAAAAACTCCGCCACTTCGATCTTGTCACCGCTGGACACCGGATGCGGCTTGGGCAATACCAAGTAATCCTTGCCCACCACGACCTGAGCTTGCGCCGCGCCCAAGGCCAATAAAAACCAGCACAATAGCAAGAATGCTCTCATGACAACTCCACTCAATTGATTCCATTGCCGGCCAACAGCCCGACCCAGGCTCAGGCCGTGGCCTGCAAAGTCGGCGCCTCGACCGTCTTTTCCACTTTGTTAAACTTGGGCTCGACCTTGCCCAATGCGCGCAGGCGCTGCAGCTCCTCCCGCAACAGCTTGATTTCTTCCTGCATTTTCTGGCGCATGTCCGCCTCCGCCTTGCGCACGTCCAGACTCAGTTTTTTATCCATTTCCGCCGTCAATTTCTCATCCAGAAACGACTCGTACTTCTTGAACAACTCATCGCGGTAAACATCCAGCTGCAAACGCAGCATGAGGTTTTCCTCCTCCATTTCGGCCAATTTGTGCTGGAACTGGGCGACATTCATATTGAAGTTCATGCTTCCTCCTAGCAGATGGCTCACAGATGCGCGGCCCGCCCGCACCGACAAGCCAGAGCGGGATTCCGCTTAAAAAAATATCCCTCTCCCAGCGGGGAGAGGGAGGCAAACAGGGTGGGTTTGCAATAGACACTAGGCAGCTCACCACCGGGGGATCGGCGTGAGACCCCATGCGGCAGGAGTGCCGCACAAGATGAGGCCAGTATGCGCAAACGCGCCGTCCAAAAATATCTGACCAGTACGAAAAGCCGACGGCAGCACGAGCCAACGCCGGCGGCGCGTTTCAGAACCTGTTCAAAGTCTGCTGCGCTTCGGCGATACGGCGTTGAACAGCGAATAGGCGGGGTCTTGAAATAGGAAACAGGCGGTTCAAGCTTGGTGAGCGAGAATGAGGACAGGCGCTACGGTGAATTCGGCGGGGCATGCCGACACCAGCAAAACGTTGAGGAGCGCCCCAATCAAGAGGATTTCACTTTGAGGTTCAATATTTGATCACTCTATCAAGCGCCCTCTGCCACGCGGCCTCATCTCGCCGATAACAAGCGTCATGATCCCCGCCTTGCATGAACAACTTGGCTTTAGGCCGCGAGCTGAGTTGATATAGGCGCTCGCCCAATGCCATCGGCACCACATCGTCGCCGGAGCAATGAATGAATAGCTTTGGCGCGGCAATGGCCGCCAGCTTGGAATAGGAAGAGAAATCATGGCGAATCAGCGCGTCAAACGGCAGCCATGAGGCGGTATAGGATTTGGCGATGTCCGCGACGGACAAGAAACCGCCGTCGACAATCACCCCGTCCACGCCCAGCGACACCGCGGCCATGTCCATCGCGATGGCTCCGCCCAGGGAGTGACCGTAGACCAGATGCTTGGACGCTTCCGGCGACCGTTGCTTGAACGCTTGCCAGGCCACCCTGGCATCGGCGTAGACCGAATGCTGCGAGGGCAAGTACCAGGCGCCGTCGCCATAGCCGCGGTAGTCGATCGCCATTACCGCCAGGCCCAGCCGGCGCAGACTGAGAATCAGATCGATATCGGTGTGCAGCGTGCTGTCGTTGCCGTGCAAAAACAGCACCGCCGGCGCGGTGGACGATTCAGCTGGCAGCCACCACGCATGCACCAGGCCGCCGCCTTCCGCCTGGGGAACAGGCAGCCAGTCCACCTTGAAGGCCACTCCGTAATCTTGCGGCGTCTTGCCGGTTTGATACGAGGGACTGAGGATGAAGTATCGCTGCGCCAGTTCCCATAGACTCAGCGCCAGCAGAACGGCGGCCAGCAAGGCCAGGATTTTTTTAAGCGTGCCCATGCGCACCGCCAGACTTTGACACACCACTCGCCATCAAAAAGCACCCAGTTCAATATAAACGCCATGCTCACCTGCTTGCCGTCTTTCAGGCCCAGGCGAAATCCAATCCGGCAGCATAACCATGCTCGATGCGAGGGGATATTTGACCAGTACGAAATCCGTGCCGTGCGGCGGAAGCGGCTATCACGCCCCTCTTCGGCCTTGCGCGCAAAGAGGAATGGCGGGAACCCGAGGAGGAAAAGCGGCACCAAGAATGATGCCGTGAAGAGCATGACAGGGAGTCAGGACTGGAATAGCAGCAGCAAGTCCGCGTCGCGTTCCGCGCCCAGCTTGCGCATGGCGCTGGCTTTCTGGGTACTGATGGTTTGCTTGCTGCGCTTGAGTTTGGCGGCGATGTCGTTCACCGTCAGACCGGCGACGAAGAGCCGCACCACTTCCGCCTCGCGCGCGGTCAGCGCGCGCTGACCGGCCGGCTGAGCGAGCTTGTCCGCCTCCAGCAGACGCTCCACCGCCGGGGAGAAGTAGGCCGTTTTAGCCATGGCGCCGTATACCGCCGGCAACAGGTGCTCGATGGCGTCTGACTTGCTCAGGATGCAATGAATGCCCAGGCCGCGCAGCGAGCGCACCACCAGCGCGTTGTCCATCATGGTGAGCACCACGATGCCCAGTTCCGGGTACAGCCGGCGCAGGCGCTCGAACATTGCCGCGCCGTCGCCGGATTCACAACCGGGCATGGAGTAATCGGACACCAGCACATCGCAAGGCTGGCTCGCCAGCATATCCCACAAGGCGGTGGCGCTATTGGCCTTGCCCGCCACCCGGATGGCGCGCTGGCCTTGCAAGGCATGCTCCAGGCCGCTGAGCACCGAGGGATGATCATCCACCAGGAAGACTGTTATTTCCGCTGCCGTCATGTCATCCACATGAAATTTAAACAATTGTTTTCAACACAATCTATTTTTATAGCTAAGCAAATATACTGAAAATGGTCAACCGCCCAGCCAAGCCCCCCCGCCGGAAGCCGCATGCGCAATTCTAGCTCCTCCTCCCCTCAAAGCCAGCCGCTCAGCCGCCTGCGGCGTATCCAGCGCATCACTTTGTTTGGCGGCGGCATCGCCATTTCGCTAGCGCTGCTGGCCTTGACCCTGTTATCGCTATGGCTGTCCGGCAAGGAAATGCTGGCGGACCGGCACCGGATGTTCGATGCGGAAAATACGGCGCTGAAGGTGGTGCTCAGAGGACATGCGATCGATCTCCACCACCAGGTCAGCCAAGCCGAGGCGACGTGGAAAGCGCTACCCAAGGCAAGTCCGGCGCTACTGCGCCAATTCACTACGTACAACGGCGAAGCCTGGCTGCAAGCCTCCCCGGCTCATCCTCCGGCACTGGCCATGGGCGAACTCTCCACTCAATATCCGCCCCCCCGTTTCGAACCTTATCTGGCGCTGGCGGAGCATGCCGCCAGCGCGATGTGCGGCGGCGACTGCGAGTTGAGGAAGTCAGTAAACGCCTATTTGTATAGCCCGGACCAGCGATTTCTGGCGATTGTCTCCCCCAGCCTGCCCTCGGTGGCTTCAGCCAAGCCGGACACCAGGGCTGCTCTTCGGCTGAGTGTTTTCAGCAATATGCCCAATCCGACAGCCGGCCGTCAGCCGGCCTGGCAGGCCTCCGCCGCCGCGCCGCTGACCGGCCGCCCCGCCATCCGTCTGGCGCAAGCCGCCGTGGTCGACGGCGCGCCCGTCGCTGTCTTCGCCAGGGATATTCGCATCGATAGCTTGCTGAATACCTGGCGGCCGGACATCCGCGATGAAACCACCTTGCTCGCCAGCCCGATGGGGCCGCTGCACATCAGCGTAGGCTGGCAAGCACAACAAGGCTCGCAACTGATCGCGACCCTCCGCGACATGGCCCTGCCCCCCATAGACGACACGGTGTCCGACCTCCAATACCGCGATGGCCTGTTCATCCTGCGCGCCCGCCTTCCCACCCCTGGCTGGGTTCAAATCCAGGTCTTTCCATGGCAGAGCCTGCTGAATGATTTGAGGCTGTCGCTGATCATCAACCTCAGCGCACTGCTGTTTGCCCTTACCTGCCTGTGGACCATCATCCTGCTGCTGGACCGCAAGATCTTCAAACCCGCTTTTTCCAACGCCCAGCGCATTTTTGAAAGCGAGAACCTGAACCGCATCATGGTGGACACCTCCCCCTCCGGCCTGACGCTGCTGTCCATCGCCGACGGCACGGTGCTGCTGGAAAACGAGGTGATGAGGCAATGGACGCGGATGGGCTCGACAGCCCACCCGCCCCTGCGCCTGCAGTTGCTGGACAACCACCTGGCCGCGTCCCCGCTCGGCGCCACGCCTTGCCACCGCGACATCCAGTTTGCGCTGGCGGACGGCCAGGCCATGGAACTGCACAGCACCACCATGGCCACGCGTTACCAGGGCATCCGGGTCTTGCTGTGCAATGTGGTGGACATCACCGCGCGCAAGGCGCTGGAGCGCCAACTGGAAACCGCGCGCCAAACGGCTGAGGCGGCCAACCAGGCCAAGTCCTCTTTCGTAGCCATGGTCAGCCATGAGATCCGCACCCCACTGCACGCCATCGTCAGCAGCCTGGATTTGCTCGGCCGCGCCCGGCTGGCCGCGCCGCAACAACAGCGCCTGGCGGTAGCGAATCATTCGTCCCAGGCCTTGCTGGCCATCATCAATGACATCCTGGACCTGTCCAAGGTGGAATCCGGGCTGTTGCGCGTGGAGAGCATTCCCTTCGATCTGGCCGCGCTGGGTCGCGAAGCCGCGGCCAGCATGGAGCCGCTAGCCCGCGCCAAGGGCCTGGAATTTTCCTGCATGATGGACGCGCAATTGGCGCCGGCTTATCTGGGCGACCCCGTCCGTGTCCGGCAGATCATGCTGAATCTGCTCGGCAACGCCATCAAGTTCACGCTCAGCGGCGAGGTGTTGCTGGAGGTTTATCTTCAGGATGACGGCCGCGCGGATTCGCCGGTGCGCATCGGCGTGACGGACAGCGGCGTGGGCATCCCCGCCGAATACCACGACCAGGTGTTCACCGAGTTTTCCCAGGCGGACGCCTCCATCACCCGCCGCTTCGGCGGCACCGGCCTGGGCCTGTCGCTTTGCAAGAAGCTGGCGGAACTGCTGGCGGGGACGATCGAATTCACCTCCACCCCGGGTGTGGGCAGCACCTTCGTGGTGACCCTGCCCTTGCCGCCCTGCGCCGCAGTACCGGTTGCCGAGCCAGTTGCCAAGCCGCCCGCCATTCTGCCAGACCCTGCCACGCCGGCGGCCCGCATCCTGGTAGTGGACGACCACCCGGCGATTCGGACGCTGATCCAGGACCAGCTCCGCGAACTGGGCCATCAGGCGGATACCGCCGCCAGCGGCGCCGCCGCGTTGGCGCTGGCCACCCGTCAGGATTACGCCTTGGTGCTGACCGATCTGAGCATGCCGGACATCAGCGGCTATAGCCTGGCCCGGGCGCTGCGCGACAGCGGCTTCTCCGCTCCCATCGTCGCCATCACCGCACAGGCCAGCAAAGCCGAACAGCCGCTCTGCGCCCAGGCCGGCATCGACGAGCTCATGCTCAAGCCCTTTACCCTGGAGGAACTAGACCAGGTTATCCGCAAACACTTGGCTTTGAGCCCCGCCAGCGCCCGGCTCCCCACAGCGCCCGCACCCTTGTCTGCCTCCCGGCGCGCCGAGCTGCTGAGCGCGCTGGACCATGCTCTTCTACTGATGCGGCAGGCCTTGAAAGGAGCGGACGCGCCTCTATTCATGCAGCAGCTGCACGCCACCAAGGGCGCGTTCGCCATGGCGGGCTTGGCGCCGGTGGCGGAGTTGTGCGCGGAAATCGAGCAGCTGGCAGCAGCCGGCCCGCGCGAAGAGATAGGCGCGCTGCTGGATCGGCTGGAGGCGCTGGCGCACGCGAGACTTTGAACAGGCTCCAAGACCGCTATCGCGGCCCGGGGACATCGGCGACAATGGCCAGGCGCTAGAACCTGTTTACGATCTTGCGAGCTAAGGCGAGACAAGGCGAAAACGGCTGAGAAAGCGGAATGTACACGTGGTACATGAGCATTTCGAAGGTGTTTTCAACGCTGTATCGCCGACGCGCAGCAGATCGTAAACAGGTTCTTAGAACCCCTACCCAAGAGGAGCCACCATGAAAATATCCGATCTTCCATTCGGCATCAGCGATTGGTCCGCGCTGGAGCCCACCCAACATGCCGGCGAAACCGGCTGCGCCTATTGGCGCACCCAGCGCTTCGGGGACATCCGCGTCCGCATGGTGGAATACACGCCGGGCTACCGCGCGGATCACTGGTGCGTCAAAGGCCACATCCTGCTGTGTCTGGAGGGGGTGCTGCACACCACGCTGGCGGACGGCCGCAGCTTCACCTTGACGCCCGGCCTCAGCTATCAAGTCGCCGACGACGCGGAGCCGCATCTGTCCCATACCGAAACCGGCGCCAAGCTGTTCATCGTCGATTAAGGCCGGCTCAAGCCGTCTCCATCGCTTTTTGCCGCATCCGCAGTATCTGCTTGCAGCGAGGATAGCCAGGGCAGCCCCAGAAGTCGGGCCGACCGCCCTTGCCGGCGACATGGCACATCGTGGCGCCGCAGCCGGGACAGGTCGGAGTGCGGTAATCGCCGGCGGTGGCGAACGCCAACAACTGCTGCCGGGCGCCGCCGGGCAGGCGCTCGATCAGCGTCAACAACATCTCCCCGTCGATCAAGCTAATGTGATTGCTTCGTGCCACGGTCTTGGCATCGTCGGAGAATCTGCCGCTGGTCATGAAAAAAGCCTTGGCGATTTTCTCGTGAGTCATTACGCCCAGCAACTCACGGATAGGCTTCACGCCGACATAGCGCTCGCCCCAGGCCTTGCATTGCACTAGCGAGGTGGCGCGGCCGGAATCATCCTGGAACAACCGGATATCGATGCCGCCGTCCGGCCCCAGCGGCGTGGTTTCGGAACGAATGCCTTTCAATTCGTAAAATTTCTGGCAGACATCCTCAAACCGCTTCCATTCGATGTCGCGGATCAAGCCCAGCGACCATTGCGCGGGCCGCTCCTCGCTGGCCGCGGGGGTCTTGCTCGCCGGGCATTCCCGGAACGCCGGTTCCAGCGGCAATGGCGTCCCTCTCGCCGCCACCGGATCGATTTTGAAACTAAACCGCGGCTTAGCGGCCCGCCGCGACAGGGACAGCGCGGCCAAAACCAGGAAGAACAGCGCAATGGGCCAGCCCAGCGCGGAAAACGCCTCGGCCAGCGGCTTCAGCCATGGATTACTGGCCCCGAACGCCGGCAAGACGCTTTTCAAAATCAGCAGGCTGAGCCCGGCCAAAGCGACGCTCACATACCAGGGCGCGGCGATAAGAACCTGTTTACGATCTGCTGCGCGTCGGCGATACGGCGTTGAAAACCGTTTCGAAATGCTCATGTACCGCTTGTACATTCCGCTTTCTCAACCGTTTTCGCCTTGTCTCGCTCTTGCTCGCGAGATCGTAAACACGTTCGAAGAAGCTGGGCTAAGCTTTCCTTTCTTTGCCGATATCTGCGTGCCATATTTCGCTCATTTATTATTCCAAAGGCATTTTAATGGCATGGCGCGCATTCGCGCAAACGCGAGACTCTGGCCACCACCCATCCATTGCCATACTCTTGCATCGAATACCGATGCCCTTGCCCGGCATCAGGGACACCCTCTTCCGCAATCACCATCAAGGAACGCCATGAGAACCCTCGGCCTGCTGGGCGGTATCAGTTGGGTATCGACGCTGGATTACTATCGCTACCTGAACGAAGGCGTCAACGCGGCGCTGGGCGGCCTCAATTTTGCCGAGTGCGTGGTCTACTCGCTGAATTTCAACGATATCCAGCAGCGCGGTTGGGACGACTGGGAGCACACTCATGCGCTGCTGCTCAAAGGTTGCCTGCATTTGCAAGCCGCCGGGGCCGAGGCCATCGTGCTGTGCGCCAATACCGCGCACGTCATGGCCGAGCGCCTGGAAGCGGCGGTCGGCCTCCCCATCATCCACATCGCCACGGCGACGGCGCGGGAAATCTCACAGCAGCGGCTGCAGACCGTGGGGCTGCTCGGCACCCGATTCACCATGGAGCTGCCGTTTTTCCGGGACAAGATGCGGCAACACGGCATCGAGACCTTGATCCCGGAGGCGCAGCACACCCGCGATTTCATTCAGCGCACGCTGCGCGACGAACTGGGCCGCGGCCTGGCGTCGCCGGCCACCAAGAGCGCTTATCTGGAGGTGATCCGGCAGTTGATCGCACGCGGAGCCGAAGGCATCGTCTTCGGCTGCACCGAATTGCCACTGCTGTTGAGTCCGGCCGACGTGCCGGTGCCGGTGTTCGACACCACTCGGATTCATGTCGAAGCCGCGCTAGAGTTCGCGCTCGGCGCAGCAAACATTGAGCAGCTTATTAGGCCGAAATAGCTACAGGCGCGCCACCCGCTTCCGCATATACTGTCCGCACATCACCAATGACACCCCCACCCATCCGACATCAAGGACATTCCATGCTCACCAGCGCCCGCAACCAATTCGCCGGCAAAGTCACCGCCATCCATCCCGGAGCGGTCAACGACGAGATCGACATCGCCCTGCCCGGCGGCGAGGTGATCACCGCCGTCATCACCCAGCGCAGCACCGCCAACCTGGGCCTGACCGTGGGCTGCGACGCGCTGGCCATCATCAAGGCCCCCTGGGTGATCCTGGCCAATCCCGAAGCCGGCATCAAGCTCTCCACCCGCAACCGCCTGGAAGGCCGGGTGTCCGCGCTGCGTCCGGGCGCGGTCAATGCCGAGGTCGAAATCCGTCTCAACGGCGGCGACGCCCTGGTGGCCATCGTCACCCAGGAGAGCGCGGACGACCTTGGCCTGGCCGTCGGCAAAGCCATCGTCGCCTTCTTCAAGGCCTCCCACGTGATTGTCGGCGTCCGGATCTGAGCCCGGCATGAAGCCCTCCTCCGCGGCCGAGCGCGCGCCGGCCTCCGCCCTGATAGACCGGAGAATCGCCGAACTCAGCGACTGGCGCGGCGCGGCCTTGGAGCGGATACGGCGGCTGATCCGGGAAGCCGCCCCGAACGTGATCGAAGAATGGAAATGGATGGGCACCCCGATCTGGTCTTTGCGGGGCATCCCTTACACCGGCGAGTCTTAGAAGCTGTTCAAAGTCTGCTGCGCTTCGTGAAGCGTTGCCCGGTGAGTACCAGCTCAAAATACTCATGTACCACGTGTACATTCCGCTTTTTCGCTCGTTCTCGCCTTGTCTCGCTCTTGCTCGCAAGACGTTGAACAGGCTCTTACGCGTCCGTCGTCAAACCGACCTTCATCAAAGGCGCGGCGCTGCCGGACCCGGCCCAATTGTTCAACGCCAGCCTGGACGGCAAGGCCAGGCGGGCGATCGATATCCGCGAGGGCGAGGAAGTGGACGCGGAAGCGTTCAAGGCGCTGATTCTGGCCGCCGTCGCGCTCAATGCCGGCAAGCCGGCCTAGAGCCTTGACCGCTCCGCGGCCGCGCGCCGCCTGTCTCGCAGATAACGCCACACGCCGTTCAGAATGGCCGTCGGCGACAGTTCGGCCATGGCCAGCAAGCCGTGGCCCTCATGGTAGTCCGGATTGTGCTCGACAAAATAGCGCGCCGCCGGACGCGGGTGCTGCAGCCAGAATTGGCGATCAGTCTGGCTGTCCCGGGTCAAAATGCCCAGCTTCACCACAAAGGGGCGCTCCGCCGCTGGCGCCGCCATGCCGAAACTGCCGCACAACTCCGCCGCCAGCCGCGCCAGCGGCTGCTCCATCCCCCGCTCCGGGCTGGGCCACATGCCGGCGGCGTACTTGTGCATCTGGATGAAGCTGGACGGATGGATCATCGCGCCCAGGAAATACATGGGCCGCCACGGGCCGCGCAGCCAGTAGCGCAACATGCAGCCAGCCAGGAAAGGCATATTGCTATTGCGGCCGCGGTAGTCTTTGAGCAGCCCGGCCTGCCCGCGCAAAACCTTGACTTCGCGCCCCGCCGCGCGGCGCTGGAACAGGTGGACGGCGCAATAGCCCACCGCCTGACCGTGTTCGCCGCGATGCAGCAGGATGCTGCTGTGCTCGGACTCCGGCAACACCATCTTGCGGAAGGCCGCCCGGTCCATGCCGCTGAAAACGGCATCGTGCACTTGATAGGCTTCATCCACCAGGCGCTCGCGCCCGGCCATGGTCAACAAGTGCGGATATAGGGTGTCTGAGTGAGTGATGGTGCCCATGGGTCCTCGCGCGGGGTGGAACGTCGAAACGCAGCGCATGGTAAGCAGCGAATCCGGGCATCACCACTGACAGATATGCCAATGTTTTTTTAATTCATTCAAGACCACCGGCCCGCGCCCAGGCCAACCATGAAAAAACCCCGCCAAGGCGGGGTTTGTCGTTTGCTGCCGAGGATCAGGACTTGGCCGGGGCTTCCCAGCCGCCGCCCAACGCCTTGTACAGGCCCACCACTGCGTTCAGATGATCCAGCCGTGCGCTGACCAGGCCCAACTCGGCCTGGAAGCTGTTGCGTTGCGCGTCCAGCACATCCAGATAGCTGGCGTAACCGTTGTCGTAGCGCAGATTGGCCAGGCGCAGCGATTTGTTCAAGGCCTGGAACTGCGTGGTCTGCGCCGCCTGGATGTCGCGCGCAGCGCCGTAGCCGGACAGTGCGTCCAGCGCGTCCTTGAACGCGCTTTGCACCGTCTTCTGGTACTGCGCCAAAGCCTGCTTCTGCCGCGCGCTGGCGGCGTCGACGGCGTAGCCGGTCTGGCCGAAGTTGAACACCGGCGCCGCCAGGTTGCCGACAAAGCTCCAGGTCCGCGTCGGGCCGGTGAACAGGGTGTCCAGCGACAGGCTTTGCGAACCCAGCGCCCCGCTCAGGCTGATGCTGGGGAAGTAGGCCGCGCGCGCCACGCCGATGCGGGCGTTGGCCGCGATCAGCTGCTGCTCGCTGGCGGCGATGTCCGGCCGCCGTTCCAGCAGGCTGGAGGACAGGCCGGCCGGCACCGCCGGCGGGGCCGACAGCGCGTCCAGGCTTTGGCCGCGCTGGATGCCGCCGGCCACCAGTTGCTTGGGCGAGTGGCCGAGCAGCACGCCCAGCGCGCTTTCGGTCTGCTCCAGCGCGCTGGCGATCTGCGGCACCTTGGCGCGGGCGGAAGCCGCTTCGGCCTCGGCCTGCTGCTGGTCCAGTTCCGAGATCAGGCCGCCCTTGAAGCGCTTGGTCTGCAGTTTCAGCGATTCCTCGCGGCTTTGCAGCGTGCGCTTGGCGATGTCCAGCTGAGCGTCGTAGGCGCGCAGCTGGAAATAGGTCTGCGCGGTTTGCGCGGCGATCGCCAGCTTGGAGCTGTCGCGGGCGAAGCGGCTGGCGGCGAAGTCGGCGCGCGCCGCCTC
>NZ_JAJOHW010000024.1 GCF_021129195.1 Chromobacterium aquaticum
CGGGGAGGCTTTGTTGCGTTTAAACCTGTTCAGTGCCTGCCGTGACGCCGTTGCCCCCTTCCAATGCCATTCCACTTTCTCCGTGGCTCTCGCTTTAAAGCCGGTGCGGAGAATGGCTTGAAGCCGCGCAGAAGTGAGGAAGTGACGGGCGAGGAAGTGACGGGCAATAAAAAAGCGCCGCGAGCGGCGCTTGGTCTTGGAACGCTGGAACTTACAACATCAGGTTCAACATGCGATCGATGCGCACGCGGCTCAAGCGCGTCAGCAGCTTCTTGATCTGATCCGGATAGGTGCGCACGTCTTCCAGCTCACGGTAATGCAGCAGTTGCCGGCTGTGGCGCAGGATATTGTCCTGTTCCTGTTGGTTCTGGTGCTTGAGTTCGGCGTGAGGGTCGTTGATCAGCAGCGCGTTTTCCATGTCCAGCCGGAAAGCTCGCGGGTTGAGGTTATTGCCGGTCAAGAGCATGTGGCGCTGGTCGCTGAACATGCCTTTCAGGTGGTAAGTGTTGTCGCCGTCTTTCCACAAATGAACGCGCAGCTGATTGGTGCCGATGTAATGGCGTTGGCGCTTGGCGAAGCGGCGCAGATTCATTTCGTAGAGATAGGGCAAGGCGCCGATGACCCGAAAGGGCTCGCTGGGCGGGATGTAGAAGTCGTTGGCGGTTTTGTCGCCGACGACGATGTCGATCTGCACGCCGCGTCGCAAGGCCTTGTTGATGGCGAGCACCACCGAACGCGGGAAATTGAAATAGGGGGTGCAGATGAACAGCGTGCTCTGGGTGTTGGCGATCAGATCCAGGATCACCCGGTTGAGCGCGTTGCCTTTGCCGATGCCGACAATGGGACTGATAGACAGGCCATCATGCGCGTCGGCATCATGCGGGAAGCGGTATTGGCTATGACTCAGCTTGTCGCGGAAGACGCGGATTTCCTTGCGGATGCTGCGGGTGGCCGGCGCCGGCTTGTCGAGCCGGAACACCGCGGGGTCATTGAAGAACTGCTCGTGCATATAGCCGGCCATCGTATCCGCCAGTGCCTGGCTGCGGATCAGGTGGTAACGGTCGAAGCGGTATTTGTCCAGCTTGTGCAGGTAGACATTGTTGATGCTGGCGCCGCTGTACAGCACCTGCTCGTCAATAATCAGGCCTTTCAGGTGCAGCACGCCGAATAACTCGCGGGTTTGCACCGGGATGCCGTAGATCGGAACATCGACGCTGTGCAACAAGGCTTGGGCGCGGTACCAGGCGGCATTGCAGCTGTCCTGACTTTCGCCGATGCGCCCGCGCTGGGCGCGATGCCAATCTACCATGACTCGGATATCCAGCTGCGGTTGCCGCTGCTTGGCGGCAAACAGCGCATCCAGCACTTCCTGCCCCGCCTCGTCGTGCTCCAGATAGAGCGCGGCGATGTAGATGCGGTGCTGGGCCTGAGCGATGGCGGCCAGCAGGCTAAGGCGGAAGTCTGCGGTCTGATGCAGGGTGGTGATGGCGTCGGCTTGCAGACGCAGCTTGGGCAGCTGAGCGAGCAACGATCTTTTTAGCAGAAATGCCATGTAAGCGTTGGAGTTTGACGTTTAATCGTGGAATCGTAGCATCGTTTTCGCTTCTTGGGGGAGTTGGCGCCCTGGCAATCCTTGCGCCAGCGCAGTTCCACGCCAAATCGGGTTGGAAAGCGGGATACGACAGAGTCCATGGCAAGGCGGGGAGAAATGTGCAAAAATTCGTTCAACTAGATGAATTGCAGGTTTTCCAATGCTGGACCGGGACGGATACCGCCCCAATGTCGGAATCATCCTCATCAATGGCAAGAATGAGGTGTTCTGGGGCAAGCGAGTGCGTGAGCATTCCTGGCAGTTTCCGCAAGGCGGAATCAAGCCAGGCGAAAGTCCGGAAGCCGCGATGTATCGCGAGCTGCTGGAGGAGGTGGGTTTGCTGCCGCAACATGTGAAAATACTGGGCCGCACTCGCGACTGGATGCGTTATGAAGTGCCGACCAACTGGGTGCGCCGCGAGTGGCGCGGCAGCTATAAGGGGCAGAAGCAGATCTGGTTCCTGCTGAAGCTGGTGGGCCGCGAGTGCGATGTCTGTCTGCGCGCCAGCAGCCACCCTGAGTTCGATGGTTGGCGCTGGAATGAATACTGGGCGCCAGTGGATGCTGTGATCGAGTTCAAGCGCGATGTCTATGAGCGCGCGCTGGCCGAGTTAGCGCGTTTTCTGCGCGGGGTGGAGAGCCGAGAAGCGTATTTAACGCGCATTGGCCGCCCTCAGGAGCAGCACTGAGATGTTGGCGGGTGCGTCGTCGGCGCAGCCTGGATGCGATACGGCGGGCCTGGCCCGCTGTCTTTTTTTTCGCCGTGGCAGACTGCCGCGGCGTTTGGCGTAATTTGCTGGGCAACAAGATTTAAGACATGACGCAACAATACGATGAATCGTCGGTACGGGTGCTCAAGGGCTTGGAGCCGGTCAAGGAGCGGCCGGGGATGTATACCCGCACCACCGACCCCACCCATATTTGCCAGGAAGTGATAGACAACGCCGCCGACGAGGCGCTTGGCGGCTATGCGCGCAAGATCGCGGTGACGGTGCATCAGGATGGTTCGCTGTCGGTGGATGACGATGGCCGCGGCATACCGGTGGGCCTGCATCCGCAGGAGGGCGTGCCGGTGGTGGAACTGGTGTTCACCCGGCTGCACGCTGGCGGCAAGTTCAATAAGAAGGATGGCGGCGCCTATGCGTTTTCCGGCGGTCTGCACGGCGTCGGCGTCTCGGTGACCAATGCGCTGTCCACGCGGCTGGAAGTGGAGGTCAAGCGCGAGGGCGGCGTGCACCGCCTGGTGTTCTCCGGCGGCGACGTCATCGAGCCGCTGGCCCGGGTTGGCGATTGCGGCCCGCGCACCAGCGGCACCCGGGTGCGGGTATGGCCGGACGGCAAGTATTTTGAAAGCCCGCGTTATTCGCTGCCGGAACTGGAGCGTCTGCTGCGCGCCAAGGCGGTGTTGCTGCCCGGCGTGGCGGTGACGCTGATAGTGGAGCGTCCCAGCGGCGACGAGGTCAAGGTCTGGCAATATCCGGAAGGGTTGAAGAGCTATCTGGCCGAGCTGTGCAATGGCGATGAGCCGGTGGCGCCTCTGTTCGCCGGTGAGGCTTATATCGGCGATGATCACGAGCAATTCGCCAAGGGCGAGGGCGCGCAGTGGGCAATGGCTTGGTTCGAGGATGGCGCCAGTGGCGAGAGCTACGTCAACCTGATCCCGACCCCGGTGGGTGGTACCCACGAAGCGGGCTTGCGCGCCGGCGTGTTCGATGCAGTGAAGAGCTTCATCGATCACCATAATCTGCTGCCGCGCGGCGTCAAGCTGATGGCCGAGGACGTGTGGAGCCGTGTGCGCTTCGTGCTGTCCGCCCGGGTGCTGGATCCGCAGTTCCAGGGCCAGACCAAGGACAAGCTGACCAGCCGCGACGCCTTGAAACTGATTTCCGGCCTGGCGCGCGATCCGGTGGAGCTGTGGCTGAACCAGAACGTGGAGTCCGGCAAGAAAATCGCCGAACTGGCGATACGTCAGGCGCAATCGCGTCTGAAGTCGGTGAAGAAGGTGGAGAAGAAGAAGGGCTCCGGCGTGGCGGTGCTGCCCGGTAAACTGACTGATTGCGAGAGCGAGGATATCGAGCGCAACGAGCTGTTCCTGGTGGAGGGCGACTCCGCTGGCGGCTCGGCCAAGCTGGCGCGCGACAAAGAGTACCAGGCCATCCTGCCTCTGCGCGGCAAGGTGCTCAATAGCTGGGAAACCGACAAGGACCAGCTGTTCTCCAATGCCGAGATCCACGACATCTCGGTGGCTATCGGCGTGGACCCGCATGGGCCCAGCGATCACCCGGACCTGTCCGGCCAGCGCTACGGCAAAATCGCCATCCTGTCCGATGCCGACGTTGACGGCTCCCACATCCAGGTGCTGTTGCTGACGCTGTTCTTCCGCCATTTCCCGCGGCTGATCGAAAACGGCAATATCTATGTGGCCCAGCCTCCGCTGTTCCGCGTGGATGTGCCGGGCCAGGGCAAGCACCGTCCGCCGCGCAAGCTGTACGCGCTGGACGAAGGCGAGATGACCGCCATTCTGGACCGGTTGCGCAGCGAAGGCGTGCGTGAGAACGCCTGGGGCATTTCCCGCTTCAAAGGCCTGGGCGAGATGAACCCGGAGCAGTTGAAGGACACCACGATGAATCCGGACACCCGTCGCTTGTCGCAGGTGCGCGTGCGCGCCGGCGAGCTGGAGCAGACGCTGTCCACCTTCGTCATGCTGATGGGCAAGGGCGAGGCATCCAGCCGCCGCAGCTGGATGGAGGCCAACGGCAACGCGGTCGAAGCCGATATCTGAGCGACGACACGCGTTCAACGCCCCCGCAAGCCTGGCTTGCGGGGGCGTTGTCATGTCTGCGGTATCGCCGCAGCGCAGCGGATTCCAAACAGGTTCTTACCAGACGCGCAGTGTCTGTCCTGTCTGCACGCCTTCCACGCTGCGCACATAGGCCAGCGCGGCGCGCGCCGCCGGCACCGCCTCGAAGCCTGGGAAGAAGTCCTGGTACTGGTCCCAGGATTCCCGCAGCACATTGGGACTGACCACATTGATGCGGCGGCCGCGGTCCAATTCCACCGCCGCGCCGCGCACAAAGCCCTCCAGCGCCGAATTCACCGCGCTGGCATTGCTGCCGAAGCGGATGGGCTGCTCGCTGACGATGCCGCTGGTCAGCGTGATGGAGCCGCCTTCGTTCAGATAATGCTGACCGATCAGCGTCAGTTCCACCTGGCCCATCAGCTTATCGTTGAGGCCGATGCGGAACTGCTCGGCGCTCATTTCCGCCAATGGACCGAAATGCAGCTTGCCGGTGGCGCTGATGATGGCGTCCACCTTGCCGATGCGCTCAAACATCGCGTGGATGCTGGCGCTGTCGGTCAGATCCACCAGCACCTCGCCGCGGCGGCTGCCGGCCTTGATCAGTTGATGGTGGGACAGCGCCTGGCTGATGGCCTGGCCCAAGGTGCCGTGGGCACCGACGATGAGGATCTTTTTCATGGGGAATCTCCCGGACAAGTACAAGACCCGATCATTTTGCGCCCGCGCGGCGCACGGATTAATCCGCTAAGATGAACAAGATTGAAAACCATGGGTTATGAATGGCATGGATCGCCTATTGAGCATGGAACTGTTCGTGACCGTGGTGGAGCGTGGAAGCTTCACCGCGGCCGCGGAGGCGCACGGCCTGTCCCAACCCATGGTGGGCAAGCATATCGCCAGCCTGGAGCAGCGGCTGGGCGGCCGCCTGCTGGCGCGCACCACGCGCCGGCAACAACTGACCGAACTGGGTCGGCACTATTTCCAGCGTTGCCAATCCATTCTGGCGGAAATTCGTGCGGCGGAAAGCGGCGTCGAGTTGATGAGCGGCGCGCCGCGCGGCGTGCTGCGGATCAACGCCTCGGTGACCTTCGGTTCGCTGCGCCTGGCCGGCCTGCTGGCCGAGTTCATGCAAGCGTATCCGGACATCACCGTGGACCTGAGCTTGTCCGACGAACTGGTCGACCTGGTGGCCGATGGCTACGATGCCGCTTTCCGCATCGGTCAACTACCGGACTCCGGTCTGGTGGCCCGGCCATTGCAGCCCTACCGGATGATGGTGGCGGCGGCGCCGGCCTATCTGGCGCGCAAAGGCGTGCCGCGGACGCCGGCGGATCTGGCCGCGCATGATTGTCTGGGCTTCTCGCTATGGCGCAAGGACGATGGCTGGGAATTGTTGGGCGCGGGCGAGTGGGGGCGCGCCAGCCGCTTCCAGTCCAACCACGGCCAGGCGCTGCGCATGGTGGCGCTGGCGGGCGGCGGCATCGTGCTGCAGGCCGAGGCGCTGCTCGGCGACGATGTGGCGGCCGGACGGCTGGTGGAGCTGCTGCCGGGCTGCCTGCCGCCGCCCAAGCCCATGCACCTGATTTATCTGCCGGACCGCCAGCCTTTGCCCAAGTTGAGGGTGTTCATAGACTTCATTCTGCAACGCCTGGGCGGGTTGTGAGTTTTATTGACAGGGCTTGTCAACGATTTTCGTTTGAGCGCGGGTGCGCATCGGCGTAGCTTGCATACATTAAAGCAATGGCGAGGGAGAGACGGGGATGGAGCCGGATTTGCGGACGCCCAGCCGGCGTGAATTGTTCGCGGGCTTTTTCTCTATCGGCCTGACTGGCTTCGGCGGCGTGCTGCCGCAGGCGCACCGGATGATGGTGTTGCGCCGCCGCTGGCTGAGCGAAGCGGACTTCGCCGTGATGCTGGGCTTGGGTCAAGTGTTGCCGGGGCCGAATATCGTCAATGTCGCGGTGGCGGTGGGCAGTCGTTTTCACGGCGTCGGCGGAGCCGCCGCCGCCATCGCCGGGCTATTGCTGGCGCCCATGGTCATCGTGCTGTTGCTGGCGTCCTTTTATGGCCATTACCGTCAGCTGCCGTTGGTACAGAACGTGCTGCATGGCCTGGCTTCCGCCGCCGCTGGCCTGATAGCGGCGATGGGTCTGCGCTTGCTGGCGCGCATCGAGCGCAAGCTGTGGTGCGGGCTGGTGGCCGCCTTGACCTTCTGCGCGCTGGGAATATGGCAATTGCCCTTGCTGTGGGCGCTGCTCTTGTTGGCGCCGGTCGCCATCGGCTTGGCCTGGCGCGACCGGCCGAAGGAGGGCGCATGATATTGCTGACGCTGCTGTGGCAGTTTTCCATGCTGTCGCTGGTGGCGGTGGGCGGCGCCAATGTGCTGATACCCGAGCTGCAGCGTCTGGTGGTGGAGCAAGGCTGGATGAACGCGCGCGAATTCGCCGCGTTGTTCGCCATCGCCCAGGCCGCGCCCGGCCCCAATGTGCTGGTGGTTTGTCTGATCGGTTGGCATGTGGCCGGGGTGTCCGGCGCCGTGGTCAGCATGCTGGGCATTTGCGGGCCATCGTCCATTCTGAGTTTCTACGTGGCGCGCTGGTGGCAGCGCTATCGGCAGGCGCCGCTGACGCTGGCGATACAGCGTGGTCTGGCGCCGCTGACCATAGGGCTGGTGGCAGCCAGCGCCCTGTTGTTGAGCCAGGCGGCCAACGCCAGCGTCGGCGCCTGGTTGTTGTGCGGCGCGGTGGCATTGGCGGCTTGGCGCACCGCGCTCAACCCTTTGTGGCTGTTGCTGGCCGGCGCCGTGCTCGGCGGGCTGGGGCTATTATGAAACGTGGCCGGAGGCGGCCCTTGTTCTGGGAACGGAGTGCGATGCGAGTCTTGATCTGGCTGCTATTGTGCTGCTTGGCGCCATGGGCGCAGGGGCAAGGGCTATCAATCCGCTACGCCTTGGTGTCCGGGGAGCAGGACCCGCATCTGCCCTATATGCAGGCCTTGTTGCAACTGGCCTGCGGCGAGGCCAAACTTAGTTGCGAGCTGAGCAGCGCGCTGGACATGAACCAGGGGCGGGCGCTGGAACAGATGGCGCACGGCGATGCCGGCGTGGATTTGTTCTGGGGCATGAGTAGCCGCGAGCGCGAACAGAAGGCCTTGCCGGTGCGCATCCCGCTCTATAAGGGCTTGATAGGCTGGCGGGTGCCGCTGGTGTCGCAAAAGCGCGCCCGGCTGTTTGAAAAGGTGTTCACGCTGGCGGATCTGAAGGCGCTGAGCGCAGGCCAGGGGCAGGATTGGCCGGATACCCAGATTCTGCGCGGCGCAGGCTTGCCGGTGGTGGCCAGCCCCCTGTACTTGCCGCTGTTCGCCATGCTGCGCCAGGGACGTTTTGACTATTTCCCGCGCAGCGTGATCGAGGTGGGGCAGGAGCTGGAGTCCGACGCCGCCAAAGGCCTGGCGTTGGATTCTTACGTGGTGCTGCATTACCCGGCGGCGTTTTACTTCTTCGTGTCGCCGCGCCGGCCGGAGCTGGCGCGGGCCTTGACCCAGGGCCTGGAGGCCGCCATCAAGGACGGCAGCTTCGACAAGCTGTTCCTGCGTTTCAACGGTCCGCGCTTGCGCGCCTTGAACCTGGCGCAACGGCGCATCATCGAATTGTCCAACCCTCTGCTGCCCAAGGAAACCCCGTTGCAGCGCAAGGAACTGTGGTTTTATCCGCGCTGAGACTCCTGCGGCAGCAAGTCCGTGAACACAAATCCATCCCGTTCCACTGTTTCGCCCACGGTGTGCGCCACCGGGCGCTGGAACATCGGTCCATCCCAGGCGAAGGAGTGGAATTCCCCGTATTCGCCGCATGGGTCGGCGTCCGGCGGCAAGGCATCCAGCAAAGCCTGGCCAAAGTCGCGGCCAGCCAGCTCGCGCGGCAGCTTGCGCGGGTCCAGGCAGGTCAGCCTGGCTTTCAGGCCGCCGCGCAACATGGTCTGCGCCAGCTCGGCGGTGGGCAGGCCCCACAGCGGAAAGAGCGGCTCAATGCCGCTGCCGGCCAGATTGCGCTCGCGGTAGGCGCGCACATCCTCCAGGAACAGGTCGCCAAACGCCATATGGCTGACGCCGTCGGCGCGGCAGGCGCTGACGAATTCCGCCATCCGGCTGGCGTAATCCTCGTTGCTGCAAGGGTAGGGGATGCTCAGCTGGCGCAGCGGCAAGCCCAGCGCCGCCGCCTGTTCGCACAGCAGTTCGACGCGGACCGCGTGCATGGCCACGCGCTGGAAGGCCTGGTTGACGGTGGTGAACAGCCCGACCACTTCGACATCGGGGTCCTGGCGCAGCACATGCAGCGCCCAGGCGCTGTCCTTGCCGCTGCTCCAGGACAAGAGTACGGTTTTCTTCATGGCGCATAGCTTAGCCGTGCTGAGGCGCGCCGCCAAGCGGGGGGACTGGGCCGGGGGAGTCGGGTATAATGACGCTCTATTTTTTCGTCATTCAGGACTGATTGCCGCATGACCCAGCTCAAGAACGATACCTTCCTGCGCGCGCTGCTTGGCCAGCCCGTCGAATACACCCCGATCTGGATGATGCGCCAGGCGGGCCGCTATTTGCCGGAGTACCGCGCCACTCGCAGCCGGGCCGGCAGTTTCATGGGCCTGTGCACCAGTCCTGACTACGCCACTGAAGTCACCTTGCAGCCGCTGGAGCGCTTCCCGCTGGACGCAGCCATTCTGTTCTCCGACATCCTGACCGTGCCGGACGCCATGGGCCTGGGCTTGTATTTCGCCGAAGGCGAGGGCCCCAAGTTCGAGCGTCCGTTGCGCGACGAAGCCGCGGTTCGCGCGCTGGCGGTGCCGGCGCTGGACAAGCTGAGCTATGTCTTCGACGCCGTGTCCAGCATCCGCAAGGCGCTGGATGGCCGCGTGCCGCTGATCGGCTTCTCCGGTAGCCCGTTCACCCTGGCCTGCTACATGATTGAAGGCGGCGGCTCCGATGACTTCCGCCACGTCAAGGCCATGCTCTACAGCCGTCCGGAACTGCTGCATCACATCTTGGATGTGAGCGCCCGCACCGTGATCGACTACCTGAACGCCCAAATCGACGCTGGCGCGCAAGCGGTGCAGATCTTCGACACTTGGGGCGGCGCGCTGACCCAGGCGGCCTACCGTGAGTTCTCGCTGGCCTATATGCGCCAGATCGTCGCCGGCTTGAAACGCGAGGCCGACGGCCGCCGCGTGCCGGTGATCGTGTTCACCAAGGGCGGCGGGCAGTGGCTGGAAGAGATCGCGGCCATCGGCGCCGACTGCGTGGGCCTGGACTGGACCACGGACCTGGGCGCCGCGCGCGCGCGGGTGGGCGGCAAAGTGGCGCTGCAAGGCAATTTCGATCCCAATGCGCTGTTCGCCGAGCCCGCCGCCATCGAGCGCGAAGTGGCGCGCATCCTGGCCAGCTACGGCACCGGCAGCGGTCATGTCTTCAATCTAGGCCACGGCATCTCCCAGCACGTCAAGCCGGAGCACGCCGGTGCGTTGGTTGAAGCGGTACATCGCTTGTCGCGGCCATATCACGCCGCCGGCTGAAACCGGCGCCAGTTCATTTGCATGTTTTTGCCGACCGGCGCGTTTCCCATGCGCCGCTGCACCAGGCTGGAGCATGGCGGCGGGCATTAAAGCCCGCCTTATCAGACTGTGAAGCCATCGCCTGCTGCTATTAGCGCCGCAAGTGGAAAAGGATTTGTTTTTTCAACAGAAAATTTAACTTTTCCCTCGCCGCCGCTTGGCGCGCGCCGGGGTATCGATGCTTGTCCGGCCGATGGTTCGCCTGCGGCCGGATTGCATTTTTGCACTTGGGTTAATAAGGATATTGACAAGAAGAACGGTAGTTGTTCTCGGAGTTATGCACATCTGCTAGTCAGAGTTCCAGTTCTTGTCAAGCCGATTGCTCATGTTTTTTTCTGCAATTTAAGTCTTTGAAAATAAAAGAAAAAATTATTGATTAATTTTTGTGCAATCTAATGGAAACGCTGATCTAGCGCCATTTCGGCGGTAGACCGGCATCTTGTTCACAAAGTTATCCACAGCATCTGTGCACAGTGGCCGCAAAGCCTTGTCACAACAGCATTTGTCTTCGGGAGCGCTCCGGATGGGGCAACACAGCATTGTGCAAGTGGCCGTGGATGTGCCGCTGCCAGGTACGTTCAGCTACCTGACCCAGTTGTCTGTCATGATTGGGCAAAGAGTCGCGGTTTCCTTCGGGCCGCGCCGGCTTTGTGGCGTGGTTGTCACGGATATACCTCAGCAGGGTATCGAGCCGGCCAAGCTCAAAAGCATAGACGCGGTGCTGAGCGGCCTGCCGCCGCTGCCGGAAGACTTCATGGCCCTGGTCCGCTTCGCTGCCGACTACTATCACCATCCACTGGGCCAGACCTTGTTCACCGCCTTGCCCACCGGCCTGCGCGAGCCACGGGATATCCAATTGCCGGATGAACGTCCCTACGCGCTGACGCCGCTGGGCGAGGCGGAAGCGCCGCCGGCGCGCCAGCGCGCCAGGCTGGCGCTATGGCAGGCGTTGCAGGATGGCCCGCTGACGCTTGCCGCCGCCAAGGCGGTGACGCCGCAGGCCGGCAAAGTGCTGGCGGACTGGCTGGCGGAAGACAAGATCCACCGCGTGGAACCGGAAGCGGCGCCCTTGCGGGTGGCGGACAGCCCCGAACTGAACGAAGAACAACAGGCCGCGCTGGATGCCTTGCGTGGCCAGGCGGGCTATCAACCGTGGCTGCTGCACGGCATTACCGGCAGCGGCAAGACCGAAGTCTATCTACAACTGATCGCGGATCATCTGGCCGCCGGCTGCCAAGTGCTGGTGCTGGTGCCGGAAATCAATCTGACCCCGCAACTGATCACCCGCTTCACCCAGCGTTTTCCCGCCAGCCGCATCGCTGTGCAGCACAGCCATCTGGCCGATGGCGAGCGCCTGAAGGGTTGGCTCGATGGCTGGCAAGGCCGCGCCGATGTGGTGATAGGCACCCGCTTGTCCGTGTTCACTCCGCTGCCGCGCCTGGGGTTGATCGTGGTGGACGAGGAGCACGACGGCTCCTTCAAGCAGCAGGATGGCCTGCGCTACCATGCGCGCGATCTGGCGATCTGGCGCGCGCGCCGGGCCGCTGTGCCCATCCTGCTGGGCTCGGCCACGCCCAGCCTGGAAACCATGGCCAATGTCGAAGCCGGCCGTTATCGCCGGTTATCCCTGAGCCGGCGCGCGCATGGCGCGGCCAGGCTGCCGGATGTCCGCTTGGTCGACGTGCGGCGGCAAAAACTGGCCGAAGGCCTGTCCGAACCGGTGATCGAAGCATTGCGCCAGCGCCTGGCGCGCGGCGAAATGAGCTTGGTGTTCATCAACCGCCGCGGCTTCGCGCCGGTGGTGGCCTGCACCGATTGCGGCTGGACCAGCGGCTGCCCGCGCTGCTCCGCCAAGCTGGTTGTGCACCTGCTGGAGCGCAAGCTGCGTTGCCACCATTGCGGTTGGGAAGAAGCGGTGCCGCGCGCCTGCCCGGACTGCGGCAATCCCGACATCAAACCGCTGGGCGAGGGCACCCAGCGGCTGGAATCGGCGCTGACGCGCCTATTCCCCACTGCGCGCATTCTGCGCATAGACCGCGACACCACCAGCCGCAAGGAAGCCTGGGACGATATCTACCGCAAAGTGCACGCCGGCGAGGTCGACATGCTGGTGGGCACCCAGATGCTGGCCAAGGGCCACGACTTCGGCACCCTGTCGCTGGTGGTGGCGCTGGGAGCGGACGGCGGTCTGTACTCCGCGGATTTCCGCGCCTCCGAACGGCTGTTCGCGCAACTGATGCAAGTGGCCGGCCGTGCCGGCCGCGCCGATGCCCCCGGCGAAGTGCTGATCCAGACCCAATGGCCGGATCATGAGCTATACCAGGCGTTGGCGCGCCACGATTTCGACGGCTACGCCAACACCTTGTTGGACGAGCGTCGCATCGCCGGCTTCCCGCCCTGCGCCTATCAGGCCTTGCTGCGCGCCGACAGCCCCAGCCTGGAACAAGCCACTGCCTTCCTCGCCGAGGCGCGCCGGCTGGCCGAGCCCCTGAGCGCGCAAGTGCTGATCTCCGGCCCGGCGCCGGCGCTGATGGTGAGGCTGGCCAATCGCGAGCGCGCCCAACTGGTGCTGGAAGCGCCGCAGCGGCAAGCGCTGCACGCCTTTTTGAATCAACTGCTGCCACAGCTGGACGCGGTGGCCAAGCGCCATGGCCGCGGCCTGCGCTGGTCGCTGGATGTAGACCCACAAGACATGTGATCGCCGAATGAACGCTACTCTCAAGAAAACCCTATTGGCCGGCTGCCTGCTGCTGGCTGCCTGGCCCGCTTTCGCCATGGACCTGCATGGCCTCAAGCCGGAAGAAGTGGCGGTCTGGGCCGCGCCGGTGGAAAGCGGCAAGACGCTGGCCGGCCACCGCGCCGACAGCGCGGTCAACCCCGCCTCCACCATGAAGCTGATCACCAGCTGGAGCGCGTTGAACCTGCTCAAGCCCGGCTATCACTGGCATACCGGCCTCTGGTCCGCCGCGCCGCTGCGCGACGGCGCCTTGCAAGGAGATCTCTATTGGCTGGGCGCCGGCGATCCGCGCTTCAACAACGATAGCCTGCTCAAGCTGCTGTATGAGCTGCGGCTGCGCGGCGTCAAACAGATAGACGGTCGCCTGCTGTTGGACAAGAGCGCGTTCAAGGGCATTTCCAGCGCCCATGACTTCGACGAAGACCTTGGGCGCGCATTTACCGTGGAGCCGGACAGCCACCTGACCAATCTGAAAGTGGCCTGGCTCAACTTCTATGTCGACGCCGCCGGCGCGCGCGTGGCGCTGGACCCGCCGCTGGCCGGCGTCCGCGTCAACGCCAAGCTGCAGGCCGGCGGCCAGGGCGGCCCGAACGACTGCTCCGACGTGCGCCGCTACGCCACGATCAGCAACGACGCCAATTCCGTCACCGTCAGCGGCACCTTGCCCGCCAGCTGCGACGGCGCCAAGACCTTCGTCAACGTGCTGGACCACGATGCCTTCGCCAGCCAGGACTTCGCCGCGCTGTGGCAGGCGCTGGGCGGTGCCGGGCCCAAGGGCGCCGGACAGGGGCGGGTGCCGGCCGGCGCGCGGGAACTGGCGGGGCACGACTCCCAGCCGCTGACCGTGGCGATCAGCGACATTAATAAATACAGCAACAACACCATGGCGCGCACCTTGTTCCTGACCCTGGGCAAGGAGGGCGGCGGCGAGGACACCCGCGCCAACGCCGAACACGCGGTGCGGCGGTTGCTGGCGGCCAACGGCATTTCCGACGAGACGCTGGTGTTGGAGAACGGCTCCGGTCTATCGCGCCGCGAACGCGTGAGCGCGCGGCTAATGGGGCAGGTGTTGCTCAATGCCGCGCGCGGCCCCTACGCCAGCGAATTCCTGGCCAGCCTGCCCATCGCCGGTGAAGACGGCACCCTGAAAAAACGCTTCGCCGATCAAGGCCCGCGGCTGCGGATGAAGACCGGCACCCTCAAGGACGTCAAGGCGCTGGCAGGCTACTGGCTGGGCGCGGATGGCCGCCGGCTGGCGCTGGCGGTGATCGTCAACAGCCCGCGCGCGCCGGAAATGGGCAAGGCGATGGATCAGATCGTCGCCGATCTGATCGATCAGTTCGAAGCCGCCAAATAAGCTGGCGGCGGATTGACGGTTTCGGCGCGCGCGGCGCGCGTATAATATCGGGTTTTGCGCTCCTCGCCGGAGCGCCCGAACCCGCGAGAGCCATTGATGAAACCCGTAACCATGTACACCACCGCGGTCTGCCCCTACTGCATCCGCGCCAAGCAAGTACTGTCCGCCAAGGGCGTGGCCGACATCAAGGAAATCCGCATCGACCTGGACCCGGTCGAGCGCGACAAAATGATGGATCTGACCGGCCGCCGCACCGTGCCGCAGATCTTCATCGGCGACACCCACGTCGGCGGCTGCGACGATCTGATCGCGCTGAACCAAGCCGGCAAGCTGGACCTGCTGCTGGCCGATTGAGCCCGCTTGCCCGCGATCAAGCCCCGGCTTGCGGGCGGTTGGCCCTGAACCGCTTTCGTGCGATGATGCAGGCCTGTTTACACCATTCCAAAACCGGCCGCTTGCGAGCGGCCTCCGTGTGAGAAAAGACATGAGCGAACAACAAGAGCTGCAACCGGCGTTCTCCATCGAGAAGATCTATGTGAAGGACATGTCCCTGGAAGTGCCGAACGCGCCGCAGGTGTTCCTGGAGCAAGAACAGCCGGAAATCGACATGCAGCTGGCCAGCGAAGGCAAGCAGCTGGACGATGGCTACTACGAAGTCACCCTGACCGTGACCGTGACCGCCAAGCTGCCGGAAAAAACCATGTTCCTGTGCGAAGTGGGCCAGTCCGGCATCTTCCAGATCCGCAACGTGCCGACCGAAGACATCGACCCGATCCTGGGCGTGGCTTGCCCCAACATCCTGTTCCCCTACGCGCGCGAAGCCGTGTCCAGCGTAGTCAACCGCGCGGGCTTCCCGCCGGTGCTGCTGTCGCCGATCAACTTCGAAGCCCTGTACATGCAGCAGCGTGCGCAACTGGCCGAAGCCGGCAACGCCTGAGGCGAAACCAGTGATGAAACGCCTCGTATACCCGCTGGCGCTGAGCCTGGGCCTGCTGGCCCACAGCGCGGCCGCTCTTGAGTTTCGCTCGGTCAAGGAAACCGGCGTGGCGCTGTACGAGGCGCCGGCGCTCACCTCGAAGAAACTGTTCGTGGTGAGCCGCTACTATCCGGTGGAAGTGCTGAGCAGCCAGAAGGAATGGTCGCGCGTGCGCGACGCCACCGGCGGCATCGCCTGGATTCCGGCGGCAGCGCTATCCAAACAGCGTTGGTTGCTGATCACCGTCGACAAGGCCGAAGTGCGCGCCACTCCGGCCAACGACGGCCCGCTGGCCTATACCGTGCCCAAGGATGGCGTGGTGGAATTGCAAGAGCCGCCCAAGGGCGGCTGGGTCAAAGTGCGCCACCGCGACGGCAGCATCGGCTATGCTCGTATTACCGACCTCTGGGGCTTGTAAGGGCAACGCATGAAACTGGCCATCCTGGGCGCTGGCGCATGGGGCACCGCCCTGGCCATAGCCTTTGCCCGTCATCACCAAGTGACGCTGTGGGCGCGCGACGCCAACCAAGTGGCCGAACTGGCCGCCAACCGCGTCAACCGGCGTTACCTGCCCGACTGCCCGTTCCCGGACGCGCTCAAGCTATCCGCGGAACTGCCGCGCGCCATCCACGACGCCGAACTCATCCTCATCGTCACGCCGATGGCCGGGCTGCGGCCCACGCTGCGGGCGCTGACCGCCCTGTCCTCGCAACTGCCGCCGCTGCTATGGGCCTGCAAGGGCTTCGAAGCCGGCTCCAGCCTGCTGCCGCACCAAGTGGTGGCCGAGGAACTGCCGGCCAACCACCGCTGCGGCGTGCTGTCCGGCCCCAGCTTCGCGCGAGAAGTGGCTCAGGGCTTGCCGGCGGCGGCGGCCATCGCCTCCGACGACGAAGCCTTCGCCCGCCAAGTGGCGCGCGATCTGCACAGCCCGCTGCTGCGCCTGTACGCCAATGCCGACCTGGTGGGGGTGGAAGTGGGCGGCGCGGTCAAGAACGTGATGGCCATCGCCACCGGTGTGGCCGACGGCCTGGAATACGGCATGAACGCCCGCGCCGCGCTGATCACGCGCGGCCTGGCCGAAATCACCCGCCTGGCCACCGCGCTGGGCGCCAGCCAACACACCATGATGGGCCTGGCCGGCATGGGCGACTTGATCCTCACCTGCACCGGCGCGCTGTCGCGCAACCGCCAGGTGGGTCTGAAACTGGCCGAAGGCAAGCCGCTGGCGCAAGTGCTGCAGGAACTGGGCCATGTCGCCGAAGGCGTGGCCACCGCCCGCGAAGTGCTGACCATGGCCGAGCGGCTGGAAGTGGACATGCCCATCACCGCCGCGGTCTGCGGCCTGCTCTACCAGGGTCATGACCCGCAGCAAGTGGTGCAGGGCCTGCTAAGTCGATCGCCCAAGTCCGAGGATGGCGATCTGCTGCAGTGAGCCAGGGGCCGGCGCCATCGGCTGGATGCGAAAACGGACCGTTGCCCCAGGGCTTCGGTCCGTTTTTCATTGCCGGCGTGGTGTAGCGGGAGGTAACACCGCCCCTGCCTGTGTCAGCCACCACTATCCGCTGCAGGAATGGCTCCGGCAATATGCGCAGTGACTTGCCGGCGAAGTGCTGCCCTCATGGCACAGCGGCGCGGTACCGGTACGATGTCAGGCTCCTTGGCGGGCTTCTGGCGCCGTGGTTTGACAACGGCATTCAGGGGGGCGGAGAGCGCTGGCGCATGCGGATCAGGGAAAAGCGGGTTTTGTGCCAGCCCGTCGTACTGCCAAATGGGTGCGGCAGGCGAATGACAGGGCTGACAGACCGGATACAGGCAACCGGTAGGTGCATAGCACCTCCCCGCCATCCGCCTGCCCTGTCGGGCTGGCAGAGACTCGTTGGTATTGGGCCGTCACCCCAATAGACGGTGGATGAGCTGACTCGCGGAGATTGTTACGGGTTGAGGTGGGAGGGTCAAGGCAGCGCATCGGATCATGCCGAAGTTATGCCTTGACCAGGGGGCGGAGACGCTATCGCGGCAGGGTGGCGGTTTGTTCCGGGGCTTTCAGTTTGGCCAGCAGGCTGACGGAGAGCACGATCACCGCGGCGCCAACCCAGAAACGGCCGCTGGGAGCATTGCTCCAGACCAGCCAGTCGGATAGCGCGGACAGAATGACGCCAGTGAAGATGAAGGGCGTGATCTCGCTGATATCGGACAGCTTGAAGGCCTTGGTGATGAAGATCTGAAAGGCCAGGCCGAAAATCCCCACCATCAGCAAGGACAGCGTATCTGTCCAGGAGGGCCATACCCAGCCGTAGGTGGTGAATAGCGGAATGGCGATGCTGCTGCTGGCATAGAAATAGAAAATGATTTCTAGTGCGGAATGGTCCTTGCTCAGTTGCTTGATGCCGATATAGGCCAGCGCGGCAAAGGCGGCGCTCAATACTCCTATCGACAGATACAGGCTGTTGATTTCGGCTTGCGGCGTGTAAAAGATGATGCAAATGCCGGCAAAGCCCAGCACCGTGCACAAGATGGTGGACCAGGAGGTTCTGTTCTTGAAGATGAGCAGCATGAACAGCGGCACGAACAGCGTCGAGGTATTGGTCAGCAGGATGGCGGTGGACACCGGCAGGTATTTCAGGCTGTAGAACATGAGCAGCATGCTGAGTAGTCCGGCCGCGTTTCTCAGTAGGCTGTATTTGAAGTTGTGCATCTTGAAATTGAACTGGGAGCTGTTGAACACGAAGGGCAAGATAAATAGCAGGCCGATGAAAAACCGGAAAAACAAAATTTGGCTGGGAGGAATATTGCTGGAGGAGACTTTGACGAACACTCCCATGATGACAATGCTGGCGTAGGCGATCAGCATGAATAAAATGGCTTTATGGAAGTGTTTGATTTTACCGCGAAAAGGGCGCTGGGACGGGGTGTGCATGAGCAACAAGCCTGTGTGTGATGGCCCCGACACCTGCCGTGGCGGGGCCGATAGGTGTGGCGGGATGGCAGTCGGGTTGGTTTGGCCTGTTACGACATCAGGCGGCGAGGGGCAGTCTGCCGTTGCTTAAGTAATGCTTGATGTCGATTAGCTCCATTCCGTCGAAGAAGTCGCTGGCAATCGCCCGTCCTTGCGAAAAATAGCAAGTATCGTTCAATACCGAAGAGAAGTAGATCAATGACTTCATTACGTTGGATTCATATCCGGCATGCAGACCCAAGCTATACCAAGGCAGCATCACATAGGGAATGTCTTGAGAAAGATAGCGCTCTTGCATTGAGACCGGGCAAAGCTTGAGCGTGTTGTGAGCCGGGGATTGGGTGAAAAAATCGTAATAGGATGTATAGCTGTAAGCATAAAACCGATTCATCAGCTCCAGGTAACTGGGCATCCTGAAGCCATAAATCTCACCTATTTTCATCCGGTCAGCGTCCAGGGTAGCAATGATATTGGCGATGTCGCGGCTGATGCCCTCCTTGTAAAAATAGAAATCAGCTCCGCCTTTGCCTATCCGGCCGGCATTGGTCACCATCAGGGTAGGGTGGCTGATGGCACTCGTGATATTGAGCCCCATTTCCAGTATGTTGGTGCTGGCTTGCAATTGCGAAGGAAAGTGTCCAGCTATCTTATTTTTAATGTATGAAGTATTGCATGCGGGCATGGCGGCGATATCAATTTTTTGCTTGATATCGATAATGTTGACCTCGCCGCCCTCTTGGGCGCGGCAGGCGTAAGGCAGTGAGGCGATGTCGGCAAGGTGGATGTCGCGCTCCTTGCCGGCTTTGACCAGCTCTTGATGAAAATAAAGTGAGCTGAAGTTACCGGCCAAGGTAATGACGATCTGTCCTTTTTTCAGGAAAGGCAGCATTTTCCTGAATTGAGGCAGGTGAGCATGGGTGGGGAGCGATAAGTAGATCACCTCGGCGCCCAGTAAAGCCAGCTCGATATCGGTGGTCAGTAGTTCTAACCTGGCACTGGCTTTTAACTTGCCTTGTAGAGTGATGGTGTTATTGCGGATAGTGTGCAGATGCCCAGGATGGCTTTCATCCGCATGGAGTGTAACGGTATTGCCGAGCAAGGTCAGTTGGGCTGCAAGCGCTTGTCCACCGTGGCCACAACCAAGAATAGTTATGTTCATGTTGACTCTCCTTTAGCTGATCAATTACTAACCATGGAAGTAAATGCCTGTCGGCAGCTGATGTTTGACTTGCTTAAACCAACTTGCAGCAGGCTGTTTTATTGAAAACCCTACACCTGCTAAAGGGTCAATTATTGTTTTGTAAATATGTGGTAAATATTTTTGATTGTTTATTAAATTCTAGATTGGGTCTCGGCTTTTATGTGTTGACTGTTTTTAATGTGAATATATTTATTATGTTGAAATTGGCTTGCACCCTTGGTGAGTCTTTGAACGGTCCGGATAAGCCTGTTCCAGTGTGCTGTGAGTGCTCTGTCGGCTTGCATGTTGGCGAAGGCTGGCTGAGGTGGGGTGCGGGCTGTTGCCGCTATGGGGGTCTGTATGGACTGGCTTGGCCGCAGCGGCAATGAATGAGTGGGGGGGGGCTTGCCGGCGCGGTGATGGCGCCTGGATGGGGAGAATGCTGGTGTGAAGGGTGGTTGGGCTGGCGGCGTTCAGGATGCGAAGTAGCGCCGCCAATAGGCTTCCCGGCATGCACTGTTGAAGCTGACTTGAGTGGGATGGATGGGAGCGCCAGGAGCTTGGCGCGTCACTTCGTAGCGGATCCAACATTCGGTGCAGGCGGCCTCGCTCGGGAAATCGTCCTGTTCCGTCATTCGCGTGACGATGGCTCCATCGTCAAAAACATAGGCCTGCTGTTCCGAGACAACCGTGTGACCCTGGTCGGTCCAACTGTTCCGGCTGGAGCTTTGCAGTCGAGCGCGGCGTGGAGAAGGCGATCCCTGGATGGCGTTGACGTAGTTGACCAGATGGCTCATGTGGGCGCGGCTTGGGTTAGGTGTGGAAGGTAATGGTAGGCGCAAAAGGGGAAGGGGTGAAGCGTAAGGACAAAACAAAAAAGCCCTGATTGCTCAGGGCTTCAATGTCTGGTTCTGGCGGAGAGGGAGGGATTCGAACCCTCGGTACGCTCGCACGTACGCCTGATTTCGAGTCAGGTACATTCGACCACTCTGCCACCTCTCCGACTCAGAGTGGGGCATTCTATTGGGAGCGGGTTTGCCTGTCAATAGCCTTGTCGCAGCTAGCCATAAAAAACGCCGCCCGGAGGGCGGCGCATGGAACGGAACAGGCTTTGCTCAGTGCTTTTTCAGCTCGCCTTCCCACTTGGCCACCACCGCGGTGGCGATGGAGTTGCCCACTACATTGGTGGCGGAGCGGCCCATGTCCAGGAAGTGGTCGATGCCCAGCAACAGCAGCAGGCCGGCTTCCGGAATGTTGAACTGGGCCAGGGTGGCTGCGATCACCACCAGCGAGGCGCGCGGCACGCCGGCCATGCCCTTGGAGGTGAGCATCAGGATCAGCAGCATGGAGATTTCCTGGGCCAGCGTCAGATCGATGCCGTAAGCCTGGGCGATGAAGATGACCGCGAAGGTGCAGTACATCATCGAGCCGTCCAGGTTGAAGGAGTAGCCCATAGGCAGCACGAAGCTGGCGATTTTGTTGGAGCAGCCGAAGCGCTCCAGCTGTTCCAGGGTCTTGGGGTAGGCGGCTTCGGAGCTGGCGGTGGTGAAGGACAGCAGCAGCGGTTCGCGCATCATGCCCATCAGCTTGAGTACGCGCGTGCCGATGAACAGGCCGCCAGCCAGGATCAGCAGGCCCCACAGGATGCCAATGGACAGGTAGAACTCGGCCATGAACTTGCCGTAGGTGGCGAGGATGCTCAGGCCTTCCTTGGCCACGGTGGCGGCGATGGCGCCGAATACCGCCAGTGGCGCGAACAGCATCACGTAGCTGGTCACTTTCAGCATCACGTGGGCCACCACGTCTATGGTGTCGATCAGCAGCTTGGCGCGGTCGCCCAAAGCAGCCATCGCGCAGCCGAAGAACACCGAGAACACCACGATCTGCAGAATCTCGTTGGTGGCCATCGCTTCAAACACGCTCTTGGGGATGGCGTGGGTGACGAAGTCCTTCACCGACAGCGCGCCGGCCTGGATGCCGCTGGTGGCGTGGCTGTCCGGCAGCGGCAGATTGAGCGCCATGCCCGGCTTGAGCAGGTTGACCATGATCAGGCCCAAGGTCAGCGACATCAAGGATGCGCTGATGAACCACAACATGGTTTTGCCGCCGATGCGACCCACGGTCTTGGCGTCGCCCATCTTGGCGATACCCACGATCAGGGTGGAGACCACCAAGGGCGCGATGATCATCTTGATCAGGCGCAGGAAGATGTCGGTCAGGATGGAGATGTTGCTGGCGAAGGCCTTGATGTCGGCTTCGCTGGCGGCGTTCTCGCGGTAGAGGTAGCCGGTGATGATGCCCAGCACCAGGCCGATCAGGATCAGCCCTGTGAGTTTTTTCGACTGCATTGAGAAGTTCCTACCTTTATTTAAGCGCGTTTTGATAACAACAAGACATGTTCGGAATGAAACAATGCCGGGGCCGGCCCGGGGGTGGAGGGCAGCCGCTTTGTGTGTCAAGCTTGCCGATGTAGTGATTAGCCTACATTCTTGTTTATTGATTTTATTGGCGTTACTGCCAGTTGTAGGACAGTTGTTGACCTATTTAGGGGTGGGATTATAGTGAATTAGCGAACGCTTGTCTTTGTCGTATTTCGAGTATTGAAATTCGTAGACGAGTGTGTATCGCGACGGGTGATGCCAATGCGCTTGCCGTCGGAATGCGAACCGCCGGCAGGGAGCCGGCGGCGATGGAGTGGTGCTTAGTGGTGGATGTCCAGCGTGACGTCGCCGCGCTCCTCGGCCACGGTCTCCAGTATCTCCAGGATGGTGGCGTAGAGGTCCGCGCCCAGCGCCTTGCGCGCTTCCTCGGTTTCGCGCCAGACGATCTCGTAAGCGCCTTGCACGTCATTGGCCAGGCAGTCGTACAGCGCGTCCAGATTGCGGCCGAAGTGGGCCGGCAGCCTGAGCTGGCGGATCAGCTCATCGAACAATTGATCCAGGCTCTTGATGTGGTGCAATTCGCAAACTCTCACTGACATGACGGCACCTCGATGAAGCGGTTGTAATGGTCCACGCTGACGAAGCGCTGGCCGCCGCGGGCGTAAACGATGCGGTAGGCGCCGCGCTTGCCTCCTTTATAGTTCAGGTCGGCTTCCTGCCATTGGCCTTTGGGCAGGCGTTTCTCGTAATTGCCGAAGCGGTCGCCGCCTATCGATTTTCCATTGAGGCCCGGCACGCTCCACAGACTGCGGCCGGGTTGCCAGCCGGCGTTCTTGGCCTGACGCTTGGTGATGAACTGCGGCGGCAGCTGGCCGGTCTTGCCAAGCTGGCTCAAGACGGTGCTCAGTTCGTTCTGATTCAGCCGATTGCCGGCCTGCTGATTGACCTGGGCGGCCACCAGCGAGCATTGCGGCAGCGCCCAGGCGGCGGGCGCGGTGAGCAGACAGGCCAGCGCCAACAGGCGCGAGAGACGTGGAAGCATAGAGTTTTACTCCAGGGGCAGGGATTCAACCGGGTAATCAACGCCGATCAGCAAGGGCAGGATGCGGCGCATGCCGCTGGCGTCGGCGTCCGTGGTGATGAAGCGATAGGCCGGCGTGGCGGCGGGGGGCGTGCCCGGCAGCAGCGATACCACGCGCCGGGCGATGGCTTCGGCTGGGTCGTACAGCGCGATGCCGTCGCCGGTCAGCTCGCGGATCAGCGGTTCCAGGAAGGGATAATGGGTACAGCCCAGCGCGATGTGGTCGATGTTCTCTTCCAGCAGTGGCCGCACGACCGCGGCCACCCGTTCGCGGGTGCGCGGGCTGTCCAGCTCTCCTGCTTCCACTTGTTCCACCCAGCCTTCACCAACGCGGCGCAGCACTTCAACATGGCCGGCGTGAGTATCCAGCAGCTTGCGCACCCGCTCGCTTTGCAGCGTGGCCTGGGTGGCCAGCACCGCGATGCGGCCGGTGCGGCTCATGGCCGCCGCCGGCTTGATCGCCGGTTCTATGCCCACCACGGGAATGCTGAGTTCGCGGCGCATGGCGGCGATGCCGGCGGTGGTGGCGGTGTTGCAGGCCACCACCAGCAAGGTGGCGCCCTGTTCTTGCAGGTAGCGGCCCATTCTGACGCTGCGCGCGGCGATGTCGCTGTGGCTGCGTTGGCCGTAGGGGCAGTAGGCCTGATCGGCCAGATAGGTGATGTCCCAGCCGGGCAGCGCGGCGCGCACGGCCTTCCATACCGAAAGGCCGCCGAGGCCGGAGTCGAACATCGCGATCATGATGCGTGGGTCAGTTGTTCTGGATGACGATCTTGGGGAATTTGCCGGAGAAGTCCTGGGCCTTTTCGCCCACCTTCACCGCCACTTTACGGGCGATGGCCTTGTACAGGTCCGCCACTTGGCCGTCGGGGTCGGCCGCCACCGTGGGCGTGCCGCTGTCCGCCGCCAAGCGGATGCCCATGTCCAGCGGCAGCGAGCCCAGCACTTCGACGCCGAAGTCCGCCGCCATCCGCGCCGCGCCGCCTTCCCCGAAGATGTGTTCGGCGTGGCCGCAGTTGGAGCAGATGTGGATGGCCATGTTTTCCACCATGCCCAGGATGGGAATGCCCACTTTCTGGAACATGGTGACGCCCTTGCGCGCGTCCAGCAGCGCGATGTCCTGCGGCGTGGTGACGATGACAGCGCCGGTGACCGGCACTTTTTGCGACAGCGTCAGCTGGATATCGCCGGTGCCCGGCGGCATGTCGATCACCAGGTAATCCAGATTATCCCAGCGGGTGTCGTTGAGCAGCTGTTGCAGCGCCTGGCTGACCATGGGGCCGCGCCAGACCATGGCCTGGTCCGCGTCCACCAGATAACCGATGGACATGGTCTGCACGCCGTGGCTTTCCAGCGGCTTCAGGCTTTTGCCGTCCGGGGTTTCCGGGCGCTGACCCTGCAAGCCCATCATCAGCGGCTGCGATGGGCCATAGATGTCGGCGTCCAAAATGCCGACGCGCGCGCCTTCCGCGGACAGCGCCAGCGCCAGGTTGGCCGCGGTGGTGGATTTGCCGACGCCGCCCTTGCCGGAGGCAACGGCGATCACGTTCTTGACGCCGGAAAGCAGCGGCACGCCGCGTTGGGCGGAGTGGCTGGTGATCAGGCTGCCCACGCGCACGCTAAGCTTGCGTTGCTCGGCCAGCGGCGCCAGCGCGGCCTCGAAGCGCTGGCGGACGGATTCGTGCTGGCTGTTGGCCGGATAGGCCAACACCACGTCCAGCGACAGTTCTGCATCGCTGATCTTGATGTTTTTCACCGCCTTGGCGGCGACGAAGGGTTTGCCGGTGTTGTCGTCGATCAGGCTGGACACGGCTTCCAGCACTTGCGCATCGCTGAGTGACATACTGTTTTCGGTTCCCGTTGAGGACTGGAAAAGGCGGGTGAGTTTGGAGAGCATGGGGAGGACATCCGTTGAATCTTTGGCTGTCCGGCAGTTTACCCCAACTTGCCCGCGCTGGCATCGGCGCGGGCGGGAAGGGCAGGCGTGGTCGGGAGGGAAAAACGCTCGAGACCAACAGGTTTCGAGCATTTTTGCCGGTAGCGTTTATTTGACCACGTTGCCGGCGACGTTGAGCACATCCCAGGTGCGGGCGAACGGCGGCGCGTAGCAGAAGTCCATCATGCCCAGCTCGCGCGCGCTGACGCCCTTGGCGATGGCCACCGCCAGCGCGTCCAGCCTATGCACCACATCGCCGTTGCGGCCTATCATCTGCGCGCCCAGCAAGCGCTGGCTGCCGGTTTCGTAGCAGAGCTTGACGTGGACTTCCGCTTGGCCCGGCACGTAGTTGGTGTGGTTCTTGTCCTTGACCAGCACGCTCTGGCAATCGAAGCCGGCGGCGCGCGCCTGCGCTTCGGACAAGCCGGTGCGCGCGGCGTCCAGCGACAACACCCGCACCGCGGCGGAGCCCAGGGTGCCCGGGTAGGCCTGGCGGCCGCCGGCCAGGTTCTCGCCCACCAGCCGGCCCAGCTTGTTGGCTCCGGTGGCCAGCGCCACATAGACTGGCTCGCCGGTCAACTGATGCGGCGCTGCGGCGCAGTCGCCGGCGGCGTAGATGTCCGGCAGGCTGGTTTCGCCATAGGCATTGACCACGATGGCGCCGTTGCCCAGCCGCTGCAGGCCGGCGTCGGCGGCGAAGGCGGTGTTGGGGCGGATGCCTATGCTCAGCACCACCAGATCGGCTGGGTATTCGCCGCGCCCGGTGAGCACGCTTTGCACCGCGCCGTCGCCGCGCAGCGCGGTGACGGCCTCGGACAGGTGCAAGGCCACGCCGTGTTCGCGCAGCTCTTGCTCCATCAGGCTGGTGATTTCGGCGTCGAAGGCGTCCGGCATCACCCGTTCCGCCAGCTGGATCAGCCGCACGCGCTTGCCCAGGCGGACCATGGCTTCGGCCAATTCCAGGCCGATGAAGCCGGCGCCGATGATGGCGACCTCGCGTACCTCGTCGCGGGCCGCGGCCGCGCGCAGCGCCAGGCCGTCCTCCATCACCCGCAGCGTGTGCACGCCCGGCAAATCCAGGCCCGGCAGCGGCGGGCGGATTTCGCTGGCGCCGGTGGCGATCATCAGTTTGTCGTAAGCGGCGTCGAAGGCTTCGCCGTCCGCCAGCCGACGCACGCGCACCCGCTTGGCCGCGGTATCTATGCTCAGTGCCTGATGTCCGGTGTGCACGCGGATATTGCGCTTGGCGAAGTCTTCAACGCTGAGTTCGGCCATATGGCCGGGATCGTCGAACTCGCCGCCGACGAAGTAGGGCAGGCCGCAAGCGCCGAAGGAAATAACCTCCGACATCTCGTAGACGTCGATTTCGGCTTGGGGCGCGCTGCGGCGCGCCTTGGCCGCCGCGCTCATGCCGGCGGCTTCGCCGCCGATGATGACGATTTTCATAGTGTGTTTCCGTCCGGTTTGTTGCTGTGCCGTATTGTATTGACTCGCCATGTGGCGGGTTCCGCCCGTATTGTGGGGTGGTTGGCGGCTTTAATGGAAAAACCGCCTAGTATGCTGGATTTACAGGCTGTAAATAGGCATTCCCAGGCGGTTTTCAAGGCGAAGTCTCGCGCAGCTGGTTAAGCCATCTCTTCGTCCAGGTTGATTTCGCGGTCGCTATTGAACACCTGCATATCGGTCTGGCCCAGCAGGCGGCTGGTCACGGTGCCGGCGGTGATGGAGCCGCTGACATTGAGCGCGGTGCGGCCCATGTCGATCAAGGGCTCGATCGAGATCAGCAGGCCGGCCAGCGCCACCGGGAAGTCCAGCGCGGACAGCACGATCAGCGCGGCGAAGGTGGCGCCGCCGCCAACGCCGGCCACGCCGAAGGAACTGATGGTGATGATGGCGATCAAGGGCACGATGAAGTGCAGGTCCATTGGATTGACGCCCACGGTGGGGGCGATCATCACCGCCAGCATGGCCGGGTAGATGCCGGCGCAGCCGTTCTGGCCGATGGTGGCGCCGAAGGAGGCCGCGAAGTTGGCGATGCCGTCCGGAATGCCCAGCAGCTTGTTCTGGGTGGCCACATTCATCGGAATGGAGCCGGCGCTGGTGCGCGAGGTGAAGGCGAAGGTCAGCACCGGGATCACTTTTTTAGTCCAGCGCAGCGGATTGACGCCGGCCAGGCCCACCAGCAGCAGGTGCACGGCGAACATCAGCAGCATCGCGCCATAGGAAGCCAGCACAAAGTTGATCAGGTTGACGATGTCGGCCCAGCTGGAACCGGACACCACCTTGGTCATCAGCGCGAACACGCCATAGGGTGTCAGGCGCAGCACCAGGGTCACCATGCGCATCACGATGGCCTGGGCCACGGCGATGAAGTGGCTGAAGCTGGCGAACAGCTCGGGCTTTTTGCGGGCGATGCCGGTGGCGGACAGGCCGATCAGCACCGAGAAGATCACCACCGCGATGGTGGAGGTCTTGCGCGCGCCGGTCATGTCCAGGAAGGGGTTGGCCGGCAGGAAGTCCAGCACCAGCTTGCTAAAGGACAAGTCCTCCACCGTGCTCAGATTCTTCACCAGCGATTCGCCGCGCGCCATTTCGGCGGCGCCGGCGGTCAGGCCCTCGGCGCTGAGGCCGAACAGATTGGCCATCAGAATGCCGGCGCCAGCGGCGAGCATGGTGGTGAACAGCAGCACGCCCAGCGTGGCGGCGCTGATTTTGCCCAGCGAGGAGCCGCCTTCCAGCTTCAGTAGCGCGGCGATGATGGACACCATGATCAGCGGGATCACGATCATCTGCAGCAGCTTCACATAGCCGGAGCCGATGATTTCGCACAGCTCCAGGCAGGCGGCCAGCGCCGGCGAGCCGGGTTGGGCCAGCCATTGCAGCGCTGCGCCGAAGGCGACGCCCAGCGCCAGGCCGGTGAAGACCCGCTTGGTGAAGGAAACGTGAGTGCGTTGCTGCTGCCACAGCAGCGCCAGCAAGGCCAGCGTGACGGCTAGCGTGGCGATGACGGTCAAGGTCATGGAGAACCCCTTAATCTATTTGGTTTTGTTGTCAGGTTTCACTGGCCGCCCGGGCCGGCTTGGCATCAAAGCTGAGGAACGGGTTTGGGGGAGGGGCGGCGAGCTGGGCTCAGCGTAGCGACGGCATGACGCCGGCAGTTTGAGCGAGGTCAGACGAGCTTGGAATCCTGATAAAAAAAGCTTCACCCAGGCCGGGCGATGCTCTTGGGGTTCAAGCGCGACCAAGCTGGGGAATACGGCGAAAAGCGGCGATTTTACCGAGATTCCCTGATCTTTACTCATATTAATAAGAATAAGCTTATTGATTGTTTTTCTATCAGCCGCGCCTGCTTCAGGCTGGGGCTGCTTGGCGGAAGGGCGCATTGAGGTGACGCGCGTCTGCGCCGCCCGGCAGGCCTTGTCGGATGAATTGAAGTGATTGGCTTGCAAATCGCTGTTTTTATTGCGTTTGTGGCAAAAATTGCTTTGCGTGCCCGGCGTTCTGCGGGTACAATTGCGCCCCTTTTCGCTTTATTTGGCCCTTGTCCGTCCGGCCGCATGGGCAAGCGCGCCGCTTGCCGGTCTCAGAAAGGCTGCATCTCCCTAATGTCCGCTCCACACGTAAAACTTAGCCGTTCCAATCTATTGTTTCCGCTGGCCCTGGTCTTGTTCGAATTCGCCGTCTACATCTGCAACGACATGGTGCAGCCGGCGATGCTGGCGGTGACCCAGGAATTCATGGTCGACGCCTCCTGGGTGCCGGCATCGATGACCGCCTTCCTGCTGGGCGGCGCGCTGCTGTCCTGGCTGACCGGACCCCTGTCCGACCGCATCGGCCGCCGGCCGGTGCTGTTGTTTGGCGTCGCTTACTTCACCGTGTCCTGCCTGGCCACCTACCTGGTCAGCTCCATCGAGGCCTTCATCGCGTTGCGCCTGCTGCAGGGCATAGGCTTGTGCTTCATCAATGCCGTCGGCTACGCCGCGGTGCAGGAAGCGTTTGAAGAAAAAGCCGCGGTCAAGGTTACCGCGCTGATGGCCAATGTGGCACTGATCGCGCCGCTGGCCGGCCCGCTGGCCGGCGCCGCGCTGATGGAGCTGGCTCCGTGGCGCACCAGCTTCCTGCTGATCGCCGTGCTGTCCTTCCTGGCGCTGTTGGGCCTGCTGTGGAAAATGCCGGAAACCACCCAGCCCAGTCACGAGAAACTGCCGCTGGCGCGGATGGGCCGCGATTATCTGAAAGTGTTCGGCAACGGCCGCTTTGTGCTGTCCGCGTTGTGCATCCCGTTGCTGGCGTTGCCGTTGATGGGCTGGATCGCCATGTCGCCGGTCTTGCTGGTGCATGATCTGCACATGAGCGCGCTGGAGTATGGCCTGATGCAGCTGCCGGTATTCGGCGGCCTGATCGCCGGCAATCTGGCGCTGGTGCTGGTGGCGGGGCGCTGGCCGCTGGGCCGTTCCGCGCTGATTGGCATGTGGCCCATCGTGCTTGGCCTGAGTCTGATGCTGTCCGGCGTGCTGTGGTCCGCGCACCCGCAGTACTTCATGGTGGCCGGCATGACGCTGATGGCTTTCGGCGAAGGCCTGGCCTTCGGCGTGCTGTACCGCTTCGCGCTGATGTCCTGCGACTCCGCCGGCAAGGGCACGGTATCGGCCAGCATGAGCATGTTGTCCATGGCCGGCTACGCGCTGGGCGTGGAGATGTTCCGCATCGCTTACCAGCAGGCTGGCATGCTCGGCTTCGCCTGCCTGTCGCTGGCCTTCTCCCTGGCCTATGTGCAAGTGGCGCGCCGCACCGTGCGCTGGGCGATGCTGGAGCGCGCGCAGCAGGCGGAAACCAAGCAAGCGGAGCTGGCCGGCCAGGGTTCTTGATCCCGGAGCCCGCTGTGCGGACAAAGCCCGGCCCGCGGATGCGGCCGGGCTTTGTCATGATGGTCGTCGTTTCCCGGATATCCGCCGTGACCGCCGGGGGCGACTGCCTCTATAATTGATCGTTTCAGATCGCACCTTTGGAACAATCCTAATGAGCAAACGCAAGATTCTGGTGACCAGCGCACTGCCTTACGCCAACGCGGGGCTGCATCTGGGTCACATGCTGGAACAGATTCAGACCGATATCTGGGTGCGCTTCCAGAAGATGCGCGGCCACGAATGCTATTACGTCTGCGCCGACGACACACACGGCGCCCCCATCATGCTGGCGGCGGAAAAACAGGGCATCACCCCGGAACAGCTGGTGGACAGCGTGCGCGAACTGCACCTGGCGGATTCCCAGGGCTTCCTGATCGGCCACGACAACTACTACAGCACCAACAGCCCGGAAAACAAGGCGCTGGCGGAGCAGGTGTATCTGGCGCTGAAAGCCGACGACAAGATTGCCTGCCGCACCATCGAGCAGCTGTTTGACCCGGAAAAGCAGATGTTCCTGCCGGACCGCTTCGTCAAGGGCGAATGCCCCAAGTGCAGCGCCAAGGATCAATACGGCGACAACTGTGAAGTCTGTGGCGCCACTTACAACCCCACCGAACTGAAGAACCCGTACTCGGCGGTGTCCGGCGCCAAGCCGGTACTGAAAACCTCCGAGCACTATTTCTTCCGCCTAGGCGAATGCGCCGACTTCCTCAAGCAGTGGACCGGCGGCAGCAGCGTGCGCGCCGATGGCGTGACCCAGCCGCACTTGCAGCCGGAATCGCTGAACAAGATGAACGAATGGATCTCCGGCGGCCTGCAGGACTGGGACATCAGCCGCGACGCGCCGTACTTCGGTTTCGAGATTCCGGGCGCGCCTGGCAAGTATTTCTATGTGTGGCTGGATGCGCCCATCGGCTACATGGCCAGCTTCAAGAACCTGTGCGAGCGCAGCGGCCTGAATTTCGACGAGTGGTTCGGCAAGGGTAGCCAGGCCGAGATGTACCACTTCATCGGCAAGGATATCCTGTACTTCCACGCATTGTTCTGGCCGGCGATGCTGAACTACTCCGGTCTGCGCGCGCCCACCGGCGTGTTCGCCCACGGCTTCCTCACCGTGGATGGACAGAAGATGTCCAAGTCGCGCGGCACCTTCATCCAGGCCAAGAGCTATCTGGATTGCGGCCTGAATCCGGAATGGATGCGCTATTACATCGCCGCCAAGCTCAACGGCCGCATCGAAGACATCGACCTCAACCTGAACGACTTCGTTGCACGGGTGAATTCCGACCTGGTGGGCAAGTTCGTCAACATCGCCAGCCGCTCCGCCGGCTTCATCGCCAAGCGTTTTGACGGCATGCTGGCCAGCCAGGTCAGCGACGGCGACATCCTTGCCAAGCTGCAAGCCGCCGCCGATGAACTGGCCGCCGCCTTCGAGGCGCGTGAATACGCCAAGGCGCTGCGCGATATCATGGCGCTGGCCGACGTGGTCAACGCCTACGTGGATGCCAACAAGCCGTGGGAACTGGCCAAGCAGGAAGGACAGGACGCGCGTCTGCAGGAAGTCTGCACCGTGTTGATCAACGCCTTCCGCCTGCTCACCATCTACCTGAAGCCGGTGCTGCCCAAGCTGGCCGAGGGCGTGGAAGCCTTCCTCGACGTAGCGCCGCTGGGTTGGAGCGATGCCAGCAGCCTGCTGCTGGGCAAGAAGATCAACGCTTACCAGCACCTGATGCAACGCATCGACCCGGCCCTGATAGACAAACTGATAGAAGCGAACAAACAGAATATGCAAGCCACCGCAGACACTCCGGCCGCCGCTCAATACGAGCCGCTGGCCGAAACCATCAAGATCGACGACTTCGCCAAGCTGGACCTGCGCATCGGCAAGGTGCTGGAGTGCAACTTCGTCGACGGTTCGGACAAACTGCTGCAGTTCACCGTGGACCTGGGCTTTGAGAAGCGCAACATCTTCTCCGGCATCCGCAAGGCCTACCAAGAGCCGGAAAAACTGGTGGGTCGCAATGTGGTGGTGGTGGCCAATCTGGCCGAGCGCAAGATGCGCTTCGGCGTGTCGCAGGGCATGATTGTTTGCGCCTCTGGCCAGGACGACAGCGAAGGCTTGTTCCTGCTGGACGCGGACCAGGGTGCCAAGCCCGGCATGCGCATAGGTTGAGCCTTAGTTCCTAATCCCGACTGTTCTTTTTGCTAGTTGGGTCCCACGGCCCCTGCTGTCATATTGGCATGCAGGGGCCGCGTCATTTCGCGGCCCCGAAACCTTCACCGGGCTGTCATCTGCGGCTGTTACAGTCATCGCAAGTCAAATGCGACACATTCTCGGGCAGCTGGCGGAACTTCTGAAAATATGGTATGTCTCTAGATGAAATGAATTTTAAACAACCCAAAAACAAGAAAAAGGAATGAACCATCATGAAAATTTCTCAACTGAAACCCGGCTACAAAATCCTTGAGCACAAGGACAGTGGTTCCACCATGCATTACGAAGTAGTCAGCATCCGACAGGTGGGCAAGATGTTCGAAGTCACCTTCAAGTCCGCCTTGGGCCTTGCCAGCGCGCTTTATCCGGCCAATGCCTTCATCCAGGCTGCCGCCTGATGCCATCCCCCTGCGTTTGTCCATTCCATTGCGCAGATTACAGATGAAGCCCCGCAAAATGCGGGGCTTTGTTTTTGCGCCCAGCCTCGATTGATCCTTGCAAAAAACTCAAGTCACACCAGTTGACGTTTCAATGCAAATTGTTCATGCTGTTCGCATTTGATGGCGAGAGCAAACGTGCCGCAACGAGCAAAACTGATACTGGAAATCATCATCAATTTCCTGCTGCCCTGGCTATGCTACCGCTATGGTGAGCCGCGCTGGGGTGAAGCCGGCGCGCTGATGTTTTCGGCATTGCCGCCGATATTATGGAGCATGGCCGAGTTGCTGCGCTTCCGGCGCGTGGATGCGCTGAGCCTGCTGGTGTTGCTGGGCATTGCCTTGTCTCTGCTGGCAATGCTGCTAGGCGGCGATGCGCGCTTGCTGTTGCTGCGCGAGTCCCTGGTCACCGGTCTGATAGGCTGCGCCTTCCTGGCGTCTTTGCTGATTGGGCGGCCGCTGGTGTTTTATCTGGCGCGCGCGACTCTGGCTCGGGAATCGGCGCAGGGGCGTGAACGTTTCGAGCGTTTGTGGGGCTTGGATGGCTTCCGCGGAGCCATACGGCAGATGACCTTGTGGTGGGGGCTGGGCCTGAGCCTGGAGGCGGGCGCTCGCGTTTACATGGCCTGGACCTGGAAAGTGGAGCGAGTGCTGTTGGTGGCGCCCTTCATCAGCTATGGCGTGATGAGCGCCTTGTGCTTGATGACCTTGCTGTACCGGCGCCGGATGCGCCGTGCCGCCGAAGCGGCCTTGGCCGCTTCTTGAACTTGTTTGGCTTTGGACAAAAAAAGGGGCCGCATAAGCGGCCCGAAGTTCCGTGATGAACACTTAGGAGGAAAGACACGGCTGCTTGGTGTGCGGCTTCGCTGGCAGTCGAAGTCACAGCGGCAATGTCTTCCAAAATGCACAAGATCGCGCCCGCATCGGCAGAGCCTGTTGGCAGACAGGCGGCTGACTTCTCGGGCCGCAGTTGCTCGGGGAGAACAACTGCGCTGACCTTGAGTTCACTTTAGACGGTCTTTGTTGATCAGGTATGTGGCGGCTCGGATCAACTGTTAATAAATATGAATCATCTTTGTTCGAACAGTATTTTCGAGGCAGAGTAGTTTTTTCTAAAACGGCTTGACGGCATGAACCCCACAGGGTATAGTTCACTCCTCTGCACGAAACACAGCAGACGGATCAGACGCGGGGTGGAGCAGTCTGGTAGCTCGTCGGGCTCATAACCCGAAGGTCGTAGGTTCAAATCCTGCCCCCGCAACCATAAGCAAGCGCTAAGGCCAACTTTAAAAAGTTGGCCTTTTTGCTTTCAGATCATGCCCACGTTGATCCTTGGGGCGGTCCCTGTCCTGCCGAAATCCTTCTTAGAACCTGTTCAAAGTCTGTTGCGCTCCAGCGATACGGCGTTGAAACCGCGCTCAAAATGCTCATGTACCATTTGTACACTCCACTTTCTCAGCCGTTTTCGCCTTGTCTCGCTCTTGTTCGCGAGACTTTGAACTGGCTCTTAGTGATTGTGTGGGGTTTGGTCATTGTTTTGCTGGGCTTGTGGATGTTCTTGCATGGGGATAACTAGTGTACGGAATATGGCTTAGTAAAACATTTCATTGCGAGAGGAGGGCTCTCTATGCGCTGGGCCAATCCTGCGATGTCACGGTGCTAATGCCATATCAAAGAAGAGCCTGCGCGCAGATTGCCAACGCGCAGGCCGCTGGGATTGCATGAGCCGACATGGTGCATCACGCTGCGCCTAGCCGTTGCGCGGCGCTGAGCCAGCAGAGTACAACAATCCGCTGTCTACATGACTTTGCTTCCCATAACAAAAACCATTCCAGCAGAAAACACGAATAAAGAGTTACGCTGCTGTGATTGATGGGCTTACGCCTTATCATTGTGTCTAGTCACGACAAAATCCTGGATGCTGACTGCACCACCATTGCAGCCATTCATCGTGAGACATGGTTTTTCTTGGCATGGGTGAGATGGCTTCATATTCTTCGTCGTTGTGAGATTCAATCGGCGAAGAAATGAGCTCACCTTCCATCGTCTGAGCCCCCGCATTGTCATCATTGTTTGCATATACGGTAGGAGTACGTATTGCTAAAAAAATGACTATATAGATACTCGCTTTGGTCATGGCTTTTGCCTTTGAATTTAAGTTTGATAAATTAAATTTTAGTTTCGTTTTTAAGTTTTTCAGAACTGAAATACACCTCCTCTCGTCTGTTTGCAATGGGGCATTGCATGGATTTTTATGAGAAAAAGAAGTTGTATGTCTATGCATGTGGCACGACCCCCGATAGAGCAGATGAACGCGGGTCGGTCTACGTTCAAAGTGCATGTTTATTAGCATCTAAATTCAAGAGTAAGTTTGTTTTTAATTACTTATGTTGTTTTTGACTTCTGCGTGGGTTTTGGGATTGCCCAGAAGAATAAATCTTATCTGCGATTTTTGACTTTACCGCCTGCGCTCAGGGGTTGTGGCTCCGCCTTTTTGATACCGCATTAAAATAAGGGCGACGATAATTTTGATTAATGTTTGAACATTACCGCTGGCCGGTTACGGCTTGTAACTGTCTATTAGTGCAGTTTTTTTGCTGAATTCCGGTGTAAAGTTTTTTGGCTATATATCGACTGAATTTATGTTTTCATTTAATTATTTATTTTTTTAATTTATTCTTTTTGCATTTTTTGGTTCGCTGTATATAAATCCCTGCAATTGATTCCTATCCTTTTCTAAGCTGGAATCAATGATTTCCGCCAAGTAAAATCCTATCGTATCCCCTGGGTGTGGCTTGTCTGAGTAGTGATTTTTGTCACTTAAAATGGAAGGCTTAAGCCTGTGTGCGGAGCAATAGTCCAACGACTAAGTCTCTAAATGACAATGGGGTTTTAAGGCTATGCTTAATGCTTCGGGCCTTTCTATGGTGGGGGGCAATAACTGGAGCTATTCATCCAGCTGCGAGGCGCTGCTGGTGAAAGGTCAAGGTGAGAGCGGTGGCGGAGACAATGGCAAAAGCGGTGGAAATCGTTTGAAGCGCTGTAGGTAGGGCATTCCATTTGATTTAGCTACGCTTATTTGCAGTTTCAGAAATCGCCAGCTTCAGAAGCGGGGAGGGTAACGGTGGGAATGGTGATCTGAAGTTGGACCGCGGCAGTGGCGGGGTGAGCTTGGGTTGGAAATGTCATTAGCAAGTTAATTCTTATTTGATAGTATGAACATTTTCATACATTTGTATTTTGGGTCCGGATGATGAAAATTCAGCGACCCGTTTTATGTCTATGGAATAATTTTTCCGATTGCGTTGCTCTGAATTGAGACGCATCAGTTGGTGAAAGTGTGCATTTACCGCTAAACCCGTGGGTTTGCCGCAACATCGAGCAAGGCGATGACTGGCTGAGCTGAGGCCGCCGCCAGGTTTAATGGTCCGGATTGCATGTTCCGCTTCTGGGTCGGTGCCGCGCTGACTTATAGTGGTTTCATCCATCGCATTCAGGAGCCGCAGCATGCGTATTGCCGTTTTTGACACCAAGAATTACGACCGTCACGCGCTGCAGGCAGCCAATGGCAAGCATGGTCATCAGCTGCAGTTCTTCGAGCCGCGCTTGAACCTGGACACCGTGGGTCTGGCCCAGGGGTTCGACGCGGTGTGCCCCTTCGTCAACGACAGATTGGACGCCACAGTGGTGGCGAAGCTGGCTGCTGAGGGTGTGAAGCTGGTGACGCTGCGCTGCGCCGGCTACAACGGCGTGGATCTGGCGGCTTGCCGCCAGCACGGCATCGCGGTGACCCGGGTGCCAGCCTATTCTCCGCACGCGGTGGCTGAACATGCCTTTGCTTTACTGTTGGCGGTGGTGCGCCGTATTCACAAGTCCTACACCCGGGTGCGGGAGATGGATTTTTCTCTGGATGGACTGGTGGGCTTCGATCTTCACGGCAAGACCATGGGGGTGTTGGGCGCCGGCCGCATCGGCCAGGCCACGATGGCCATCGCCCGCGGCTTTGGCATGCGGGTGCTGGCCTATGATCTGTATCCCAATGCCGGGTTGGCGGCGAGCCTGGGCTGCGAGTTCGTGTCCTTGGACGAAATCTGGAGCCAGGCGGACGTGATCAGCCTGCATCTGCCGCTTACGGCGGACAGCCGGCACCTGGTCAATCGCGATACGCTGGCGCGGATGAAACCGGGCGCGGTGTTGATCAATACCAGCCGCGGCGGCCTGGTCGATACCGCGGCGCTGCTGGAGGCCTTGAAGGCTGGTCGCTTGTCCGGCGTGGGCCTGGACGTGTACGAGATGGAAGAGGGCGTGTTTTTCGAGAATCTGTCGGAAAGCGGGCTGCAGGACGATCAGTTGGCGCGGCTGCTGACCTTTCCCAATGTGTTGGTGACTTCGCACCAGGGTTTTCTGACGCGCGAGGCGCTGATGAATATCGCCGACACCACCTTGGGCAATGCCGGCGCTTTTGAGCGGGGAGAGGCGTTGGTCCACGCCATCTCCGCCTAGTTCAAGTTCAGGGCAGATCGCGGCGGAACACCCAGCTGAGCTCATTGGAGGCCGCCGCATCGAAGGCATAGCCGGCGCTGTCGAAGTGCTTGAGCTGTTCCGGTTGGCTGACCTGATGCAGCGCGGCCCAGCGCGCCATCATGCCGCGCGCGCGCTTGGCGTAGAAGCTGATGATTTTGTACTGACCGTTCTTGCGGTCCTGGAATACCGGGGTGATCAGGCTGGCGTTGAGCTTGGCCGGCTTCACCGCCTTGAAGTACTCCTCCGAGGCCAGGTTCACCAGCACCGGGTCTTTTCTTTGCTCCAGCACCGCGTTCAGCGCGTGAGTCACGGTGTCGCCCCAGAACTCATACAGGTTTTTGCCGCGGGAAGTGTTCAGCCGGGTGCCCATCTCCAGCCGGTAGGGCTGCATCAGGTCCAGCGGCCGCAGCGTGCCGTAGAGGCCGGACAAGATGCGCAAATGGCTTTGCAAATAGCTCAACTGGCCCGGCTCCAGGCTGGCGGCGTTCAGGCCTTCGTAGACATCGCCCTTGAACGCCAGCACCGCCTGCTTGGCATTGGCCGGGCTGAACGGCGCTTGCCAGTCATGGTAGCGGCCCACGTTCAACTGTGCCAGCGCGTCGCTGATGCTCATCAGCTTGCCGATTTCCAGCGGGCTCTTGGCGCGCAGCGTCTGGATCAGCTCGGCGCTGTGATCCAGAAAATCCGGTTGAGTGTATTGATCAGTGGCGGCGGGGGTGTCGAAGTCCAGCGTCTTGGCTGGCGAGATGACCATCAGCATGAGGCGAATCCTTATTGAGCAAGCTCCATTGTACTGGACTGAGCCCGGCTTGGCCCGCCTCGTGACCAGCGGCGGGCTTGGCCCTAGAATGCAAGTCTGGATTTGAATTCATTTTTCCGGCAAGGAGACGGCATGAGGGTATTGGTGCAAAGGGTGCGGCAGGCATCGGTCACGGTGGAGGGGGCAGTGCGCGGCGAGATCGGTGCGGGCTTGCTGTTGCTGGTGGGTGTGGAAGAAGCGGACGGGCCGGAGGATATCGTCTGGTTGACGCGCAAGCTCAGCCAACTGCGTATTTTCAATGACGAGGCCGGGGTGATGAACCGTTCGGTGCTGGATTGCGGCGGCGAGGTGCTGGCGGTCAGCCAGTTCACCCTGTTCGCCAGCACCAAGAAGGGGAACCGGCCGTCGTACTCGCGGGCCGCGCGGCCAGAGCGGTCCAAACCGCTGTTCGATCAATTCGTCGCCGCGATGGCGCAAGCCCTGGGCAAGCCAGTGCCCGCCGGGGTGTTCGGTGCCGATATGCAGGTGGCGCTGGTCAATGACGGCCCGGTGACCATCTGGCTGGACAGCAAGTCCATGGAGTAGACGCGGATGAATGCGAGCCGGCTGACATCGTGGCGGATATTGCTGACGCCTTATTACCTGAACCTGTACGCGCGGCAGGCGCATGTGCTGCGCGTGGCCGCGGCGTTCTGGGTCGGACTGGCGCTGAACCTGTTGTTCACCATCCCGCACGGCAGCTGGATGCTGGTGACCATTCTGATCGTGCTGGGCAGTGTGCCGCATTGGGGCGGAGTGAGGCGCAAGGCCTTGCAGCGCATGGGCGGCTCCTTGCTGGGGGCAGCCGCGGGCCTGGTGGCGATGGCCCTGTACCGCCATTCGCCGTTGTCCTGCTATGCATGGATGACGGCGCTGGTGATGCTCAGCGCCTGGTTCGCATTGGGCAAGGGCGAATACCTGGCCTTGCTGGTGGGCCTGACCATGGTGATCGTGGCCGGCCTGGGCAATGAACCGGTGGAAGCGGCGCTGTGGCGCGGCTTCAATGTGCTGGCCGGTTCGTTGCTGGGGCTGGCCGCCGCCGGCCTGTTTCCGCTGCGGGCGATAGACAGCTGGCGTTTCCTGCTGGCGGACAATCTGCGCGAAGCGGCGGCGCTGTACAGCAAGATCGCGCGGCGCCGCGAGGTGGACGCCGGCGTGGCGCTGGAACGCTTCAACGGCAGGCTGATACGCATGCGCGCGCTGGTGGCGGCTGCGGTGCAGGAATCCGGCCTGCCGGCCGCGCGTTTCGACGCGATCCAACGGCGCCAGCGCTCCTTGTGCAGCTTGCTGGACCGGATGGGCGAGGTGGCGCAGGCCACGCCGGCGCTCAGCGATGGCGCGGAACAGCGCCGCGCCATCGTCCGGGTCTTGATGCGGGCGGCGCATGGCATGCGCTTCAATCAGCCGGCGCTGCTGGCGGAGCCGCTGGACGCGGCGCTGAGTCCGCTGGCGCTGGACAAGCCATCGTATTGCCATTGGCTGGCGGCGGAGTTCAACCTCGCCAGCGAGCATCTGCGCGCGGATCTGGCGGAACTGCTGCCCCTGCTGATGCAAGTGCCGCCGCCCAGCCGTGGCATTTTGCTGCTGGTTTGGCACTGGCTGAGCAGCGCCAGCCAGGGGCGCAGCCGCTAGCGGCGGACAAGAAAAAAGCCAGGGCGAGCCCTGGCTTTTTCTGTGTGCCGATGCGTTTACAGGCCCTGGATGCGCACTTTCTGCCCCGGTTGCAAGCGGGTCAGCTGGCGGGAGTCGTTCCAGCGCTGGATATCGTTGTGGTTGACGCCGAAGCGGCGGGCGATGCTGAACAGCGTGTCGCCGCGCTGCACCACGTATTCCGCCGGCACGCTGCCGGTGGCGCGTTGGCTGGTCTGCAGGCCGCTGACCTTCAGCAAGGCGTCCTGCTGCGCGTTGGCGCGGCTGTTGTCGGCCAGCAGCGTTACGCTGACGCCTTTGTCTATGGGCTTGTTGATGTTGAGCACCTGGCCCACTTTGACGATGTTGGAGTCCATGCCGTTGACGGTTTTCAAGTCGTCCAGGCCAATATCGAAGCGGCGGGCGATGCTGTACAGCGTATCGCCGGCGGTCACGGTGTAGTTGCCGTCGGCATCGGCGCTGATTGCGGCCGGGGCCGCGGCCACGGTTTCCGCCGGCTTGATGTCCTGACGCGGCGCGGCGGCCGGAGCCGGGCTGGCCAGGGCCACCTGCACGGGTTTGGCTTCGGCGGGTTGGACGCTGGGCACCGGTATCGCTTTCGGGCTGTCCGCCTGCGCCAGCAGGGTGGCGCCGTTGCCGCTCTCAGGCAGCGAGGTATCGGTGGCGTCCAGCGGGCGGATGTCGCGCTGGTCCTTGCTCATCGCCACCAACACGGGCTGGCCGGCTTTCAGCGAGCCGCTGGACAGATTGTTGGCGGCCAGCAGCTGGCCCGCGCTCATGCCGTGCTCGCTGGCGATCTGGCTGGCGCTGGTGTCGGCCGGCGGGGTGTAAACCTCCCAGGTCAGCAGCGGCTTGTCCCACTTGGCCAGATTGGCCTCGAACTTGTCGGCCTTGGCCGCCGGGATCAGCATCTGCCGGCCGTTCTTGTGCGCGTACACCGGCAGATTGAACGCCGGGTTCAGCTCCTTGAATTCATTGATGGACATGCCGGCCAGTTTGGCGGCGATGTCGATATTCATATGCTTGCCGGTGGATACTGCGACGAAATAGGGCTTGTTGGGGAATTTGTCCAGGCGCACGCCGAACTTGGCCGGATCATTGAGAATATTGCGTACCGCCAGCAACTTGGGCGCGTAGTTGCGCGTCTCGTTGGGCATGCGGATATTCTCGTAAGTCACTTCCTGCCCGCTGGCCTGCAGGCGGGCGATGGCGCGGGAAACATTGCCTTCGCCCCAGTTATAGGCGGCCAGCGCGATATTCCAGTCGCCGAATTGCGCGTACAGGTTTTCCAGATAATCCAGCGCGGCGCGGGTGGCTTCGGTCACATCGCGGCGACCGTCGTACCACCAGGTTTGCTCCAGGCCATACTGGCGGCCGGTGGCCGGCATGAACTGCCACAGGCCGGCGGCGCCGACATGGGACTTGGCGGTGGGTACGAAGGCGCTTTCCACCAGTGGCAGCAGCGCCAGTTCGGTGGGCATGCCGCGGCGCTCCACCTCGTTCATGATGTGAAACAGATATTTTCTGCTGCGGTCCAGCGTGCGGCGGAAATATTCCGGCTTGCTGGCATAAAAGCGTTCCTGGCGCCGCACGATGTCGGCATTCACTTCCGGCAGTTGGAAACCTTCGCGAGCGCGTTCCCAAACATTATCGCCATTGCGTAGCAGGCTGGAGTTCAGCAGCATCATGTCCAGGCCCGCGGCCAGGCCCTCGTCCACGCCGACGGATTGGCGAAACGCCCCATTCTCCGCATGCGCGGCAGAGGCAAACACAACAGCAAATGACAACGATAGTGCCAATGGGGTGAAGCGATTCATTTGGCGGGCCCGGAATTCTGATTTCGGCTGATGCTAAACAGCCAACATAGGGGTGTCAACCAAAAAGCCAAATTAATTCATGCGCTTTGCTGACATATAGGCCATGCAGACTGTCATGTGCCAGTTATTTTTTACAGTGGCGATCACGATTCAGCTTATTGTCATGGTTTTAAAAGCGGTTTTTCCATTCCCGCAGCGCAGCAAACACCTCGACAACGTCATGCAGCGGCTGCCCGCTCCAATGCGCCGCGGCTTGCCGCACCGCCGGCGCGTCCGCGCGCAGGAACGGGTTGCTGGCGCGTTCCAGGCTCATGGTGGACGGCAGCGTGGGCAGATTTTGCTCGCGTAGTTTCTGGTCTCGGCTCATGCGGATGGCCAGCACCGGGTTGCCGGGGTCCACCGTCAGCGCGAAGTGCAGATTGGACAAGGTGTATTCATGCGCCGGATACACCTTGGTGGCGTCCGGCAGCGCGGCCAGCTTGCTCAGCGAATCGTGCATCTGCCGCGGCGTGCCTTCGAACAGCCGGCCACAGCCGGCGCCGAACAGGGTGTCGCCGCAGAACAGCGCGCCGGCTATCAGGTAGGCCAGATGGTTCAGCGTGTGCCCCGGAACCTCCAGCACCGTGGCCGTGCCGAAGGAAAGCTCGACGCTGGCGCCCTCCATCACCGGATGGTTGACGGCGGCGATGTCGGCCGGACCGTAGACCGCGGCCTGCGGCCAGCGTGTCAGCAGCTCGGCCACGCCGCCGATGTGGTCGGCATGATGGTGAGTAATCAGGATGGCTTCCAGCTGCAGGCCTTCGCGCTGCAGGAAGGCGATGGCCGGCGCGGCTTCGCCCGGGTCAACCACGACAGCGCGGCCGCCATGATGTAAAACCCAGATATAATTGTCACTGAAGGCCCCTACCGGGCTGACGGTGAATTTGGCTGGCATAAGGCTTCTCTTGATGAAGAATTCGTTTAGCGACTGGCTGACCTCCAGCGAATTGGGTCGCTATCTGCTGGAGCGCGAGCAGGCTTATTTCGACCGCGCCGTCGCCGACGTGTTCGGATTCCACGCGGTGCAGCTGGGTTTGCCGGAAGTGGATTTCCTGCGCGCCAACCGCATCCCATGGCAGTGCCGCGTCGCCGCCTCCGGGCCGGCGCACATCGCCTGCAATCCTGAGCAACTGCCGTTTGAAAGCCGCAGCCTGGACCTGCTGGTGATGCCGCATGTGCTGGATTTTACCACCGTGCCGCACCAGGTACTGCGTGAAGCCGAACGCGTGTTGATGCCGGAAGGGCGTTTGATCCTCACCGGCTTCAATCCGGTATCGCTATGGGGCGTGCGCAGGCTGATCCAGGGCCGCGCCGCGGTGCCGTGGAGCGGCCATTTCCTGTCGCTGGTGCGCATCAAGGACTGGCTGACACTGCTGGAGCTGGAGCCCGCCGCCGGCGGCTTCATGGCTTACGCGCCGCCGTTTTCCCGTTGCGACTGGGTGCAGCGCTTCGGTTTCATGGAGCGCGCCGGCGATCGCTGGTGGCCGCTGGCCGCCGGGGTGTACGGCATCGAGGCCGTCAAGCGTCAGCGCGGCATGCGGCTGATTCTGCCCAGTTGGAAACAGGCCAAGGCCAAGGCCGGCCTGGCGGTGGCCGCCGGCAATGAGCGCCATCACAGCCATCGCGGCTACGACACAACAGACCAAGCGGGGCAGGAACCCCGTCAATAACGAGACAGCATGACGACAGAAGACAAAGTAGAGATGTATACCGACGGCGCCTGCAAGGGCAATCCGGGGCCGGGCGGCTGGGGCGCGCTATTGCGCTTCAAGGGCAAGGAAAAGGAATTGTGCGGCGGCGAGGCCAATACCACCAATAACCGCATGGAGCTGCTGGCGGTGATCAAGGGCCTGGCCACCTTGAACCGGCCGTGTAAAGTGGTGGTGTATACCGACTCCCAATACGTGCAAAAGGGCATTTCCGAATGGATACACGGCTGGAAGGCGCGCGGCTGGAAAACCGCGGCCAAGGAGCCGGTGAAAAACGCCGATCTGTGGCAGCAACTGGACGCGGAACGCAACCGCCATCTGCATGTGGAATGGCGCTGGGTCAAAGGCCACGCCGGTCATGAATACAATGAAAGGGCGGACCAACTAGCCAACCGCGGCGTAGAGCTGGCTTGATCCTGCGGCGGCGAATCCTGGCGCCGCGGGCCTGGTTTGCGTGTTGCGGAACCGGGCCGGTGCGCCGGGTTTTTTAACCTTTTTTTAGATTGTTATCGGCTTTTTCCGCTCTCCATTAATCTGAGTCCGCCAATGAGAACGCTTAATTACTTTGGCAAACTTAACTCATTAATTTATGGAGAACAAAACATGAAGCCATTCCTTCTTGCGGTCGCCGGCGCGCTGACCATGTGCAGCGTTCAGGCCATGGCCGCCGAGACTTATACTCTGGATCTGATTAACAATAACACTCGCTGTGACCTCGAGTATAAGTTGCCAAGCAACCCGGATAAGAAAAAAGTCGCCCCAGGCGGCAAGGCCAATCTGGTCATCTCTGATGATCAAGTGGTGATTTATCCGGCCACCACGTTCGGCGGTAACTGTTATCTCGATCAAACCCTGGAGTTAACAATGACAGGGCAGGGCTCCGCTGAACTACTCAGCTCCAACTGGACTGGCGCAGGCAGGCCCGTGGTGATCAAGGGCAATCTTGGCGTTGCCTCCTTTATTTTCGACAAAACCGTGAAGGGGGGGCACAGCAGCGCGATTGGGGTGATCAATCGCAGCTTCAATAACCTGGATGGCAATACGCGCGTGATCAAGATTGAGGCCAACGACCCCGCGGCTAGCTGACGGCGCGTCCTCTATTCGTCGCCCTTGGCGGGAAACCCCGCGGGCTTGAGTGGCGGAAGAGCAAAATAAAATCCGGCCCGGACCCGGCGCGTTAGCGCGGCGGTCCGGGCCGCTTCGATATTGGGCTGCGGGAGTGGATTTATGGGCTTAAGGCTGAAGCCGGACCTAATATTCAAGAGGCGGTGGGCCGTGCCCGGCACCTCAAAGGACATCATGAAAACGCATCACATCATAGTGGCGGACGACCACCCGATGGTGGTCAATGGCTTGATTCATATTTTAAGGGATAAGGCCGGGCTGGAGATCTCCGCGACGGCCTCCAGCACCGACGAATTGTTCGCCGCGCTGGAATCCAAGCCCTGCGACATTCTGGTTTGCGATTTCTCCATGCCTTCGGGCGAACTCAGCGACGGGGTGCTGATGTTCAGCCGCATCCGCCGCCAGTTTCCCGGCCTTGGCATCGTGACTCTGACCATGGTGGATCAACTGCCGGCGATACGGGCCTTGCTGGACCTGGGCATCCATTGCATCGTCAGCAAGCGGGATGCCGAGGAGCACCTGTCCCGAGCGCTGCTCTGTGCAATGCAGGCGCGCAAGTTCTTTTCCCCGGCGATGGCCGAGATCGTCGACAAGATCGAACTGGAGCGCCGCACCGCCGGCAAGCAGGAATTGACCACGCGCGAGGCGGAAGTGGTGCGCTTGTTCGCTGCCGGCATGACCGTTACGGAAATCGCCGCCAAACTGAAACGCAGTAAAAAAACCATCAGCACCCAGAAAATGAGCGCCATGCGGAAAATGGGCGTGCAGCGGGATTCGGACTTGGTGATGCAGTTTCTGGGCCTGATGGACGCGCGCGAGTCATCCACTTGAAATCAAAATCCAAAGCCGCCGCCGGAGGCCGCGCCAATGCGCTGCGCGCGTTTTTTGCCGAGGTGGCCTACCAACTGCCGCGCAGTCAGGAACTGCATGGGCTGCAGCGGGTGATGAGAGCGGTTTTTCTTTTGGCCGGCATCGTGATCTCCATCGCGTTGCTGATTATTTCCGGCCTGGTGGTGCACGGTGTATTCAAGGATGAACTGGACGATATCGTCAAAAATTTTAGTCTGGTGAACAAAGCGCTGGACAATGATATGGCCAACTACAATATCAATAACTTTTACTTGGCCGAAAAGTATCAGCAAGCCTGGGAAAAGCGCGAACACGCGCCGGCGCCCATGGTGCGGCAATTCCTCGCCAACAAGGGCTATCTGGAATTGCACCAGCACGGCGACCCTTTCCTGACCTTTGCCTTGGGCGATCCGACGGCCTTGAGCACAGACACCTTGAGCCATTATCTGGAACTGAGCCGGCAAGTGGCCAGACAACTGGCGCAAGAAACCTTCCAGTTCCAGATCATCGGCATCAACTACACCTTTCCGGCCAAAGGCGCTTATCTGCTGATTGATTTCAATCGCAAGATCGAACTGCCTCAAGCGGTGGGCGCGCCGGTCGCGCCCTTGCTTGCCCGCCTGACCCAGGGCCTGCCGGATTTCCAGTCCGAGCACATGGCAGCTTATATCCGCCAGCACCCCAAAAAACCGTGGATAGACATCTTCGTCGATCCGCTCATCGGGCGGCCGGCCATCCGGCTGACCAAGGTGGTGCAGGCCCATGGCCGGCCGGTGATTTTTTGGGTGAAGAGCCTGGACATCAAGATCCTGCAACAATTAAGCCCCTACCTGGGCAAGTACTCGGCGGAGCTGTTCATCGACAATCGCGGCAAGCTCATTTACGGCTCGCTGGACGCGAGCCCGGCCATCGCCGCCTTTGCCCGCCAGGCGGCGCAAACGCAAAGCAAGGAAGCGGTCAGCGTCAGCTATCACGCCGGGAATATCTTCATCGTCGAGCACCTGCCGTTCCTGGGCTGGAGCCATGTGCAAGTGGTGTCCTGGAAAAGCTTCGCCCATAGCAGCTGGCGGCTGGCGGCCCTCACCGTGGCGCTGCTGGCGCTGGCCTTGCTGTTTCTGTGGCTGAGCCTGTGGCTGCTGGAACGCCAACTGATCGCGCCGGCTTTTTCCCGCTCCCAGCGCACCCTGGAGAGCGAGGACCTGAACCGCACCATGGTGCGCACCGCGCCGGCCGGCCTGGCCTTGTACGCCATCGAGGACGCCCGCATCATCCTGCAAAACCGCGTGATGGACGACTGGGAGCGCCAATCCAAGCATGGCGCCACCTTTCAGAGCCTGCTGCGGGCGCAGCCCATCTCGCCTGGCGAGTACGGCAACGATGCGCTGGACCGGCTGATCCAGTTGGAACTCGACGACGGCGCCACGCTGGACTTGCATGTCCACGCGGTGCACAGCAAATACCTGGGCGTCGCCGTGCTGCTTTGCCATGTCGTCGACGTCACCGCGATCAAGACCACCGAGCGCAAGCTGGACGAAGCGCGCAAGAAGGCGGAAGAGGCCAACCGGGCCAAATCCCAGTTCCTGGCGGTGATGAGCCATGAAATCCGCACCCCGCTCAATGCGGTGCTGAGCAGCCTGGAACTGCTGGCGCGCTCTCCGCTGGCGGCGGCGCAGCGGCAAAGGCTGCGCGTGGCGGAAAACTCCTCGCAGGCGCTGCGCGAAATCGTCAACGACATCCTGGACCTGTCCAAGGTGGAAGCCGGCCAGATGACGCTGGAGCGCATCCCCTTCAACCTGCGGACACTCAGCCAGGAGGTGGCGCAGGGCATGGCGCCGCTGGCGCAGGCCAAGGGCCTGGCCTTCACCGCGGTGATCGACGAGGACCTGGCGCCGGCCTATCTGGGCGATCCGGCGCGCATCCGCCAAATCATGTTCAATCTGCTGAGCAATGCCATCAAATTCACCGATAGCGGCGAAGTCATCTTCGAAGTCTACCCCCAGCAAGAAGAAGCGGCGGATTCTCCCATCGTGATCGGCGTCATCGATAGCGGAATCGGCATCGCCGAAGAGGATCAGGGGAAAATATTCGCCGAATTCACCCAGGCCGATACCTCGATTTCACGGCGCTTCGGCGGCACCGGCCTG